>CASGAK010000106.1 GCA_949299435.1 uncultured bacterium | reverse complement strand
TGTAAAGATTACAAAATAGGTGTTATAAATCTTTTGGGCAGAGTCTTTATGAATTTGGTAGATGATCCCTTTAAAATAGTGGAACAAGAAATAAAAAGGTTGAAAGAAATTACCCCGATAATTTTAGTGGATTTCCATGCTGAAGCGACTGCTGAAAAAATATGTCTGGGCAAATTTTGTGCTCAAATGGGTGTGAGTGGATTTTTGGGTACACATACCCATATACAAACAGCAGATGAAAAAGTTTTAAATGGAATGGGATATATAACCGATGCAGGTTTTTGCGGAACCTCAGATGGCGTAATCGGTATGGAGTATACTACATCGTTAAATCGCTTTTTAAAAGGTATTCCCGAGAGGTATGAAGTAGCAGACGGCGGTGCGGTGCAAATTAATGCCGTAGAATTAGTGTTAAATCCTATTACCGGTGCTACAGCATCAATTAAAAGAATTTTTAGTAGTATAGAAGAAATAGAAAAGGATAAAAGTCAATGAAAAGCGATTTGCATATTCATACATATTATTCAGATGGCGTATTTAGTCCTGAAAAAATCGTTGACACTGCACTTGATGTCGGCCTTGATGTAATTGCACTGACTGATCATGATAATGTGCTGTCTTATGATGTTGCGAAAAAATATTTAAAAGAAATAGGTAAAGAAAATCAATTGGAGATTATACAAGGTGTAGAAATAAATACTTTGTATAAAAACTATGAAGTACATATACTAGGTTATTTTTTTGATGAGAATAACAGTGATTTTAAGAAACTTCTAAAAACACAGCAAGATGCACGTGTAAATCAGACTCATGAGATAATTTCTCTTTTGGCGAAAAAAGAAGGAATTAAAATCAAATATGAGGATATTGTAAAACAGGTAGCACCCGGAGGCAGTATAGGGCGACCTCATATAGCAAAAGCTATAACAAATGCAGGTGGAACTTCCAGTGTAATAGAGTCTTATGCAAAATATATCCACGATGATAGTCCGGTATATGTCCCCAGAAAAACTGTTACTCCGCAAGATGCGGTAGAGATTATTTATGATGCTGGAGGAATACCTGTAATTGCACACCCTCATGATTTAGATATAGCGGAAACTTTAATAAAAGAATTGATGAATTACGGACTTCGCGGAATTGAAGCATATCATAGAAAACATTCACCCGCGTGTGTCGAGTATTTCTCATCAATGGCTGAAGAATTGGGACTTATTGTGACCGGTGGATCAGATTTCCATGCTCCAAATATAATTAACGGGCAAATAATTCTCGGTAAAAATTTTGTACCGGAATGGGTATATGAAAAATTAATTAAAGAAAAAAAATTGATAGATATGGCATAATAGATTTTTAGTCAAAAATTTAAAAATACAGGTTGTTTATGGCAAAGAAAAATTACTTGAAAATCGAATATACAGTGACATTTCTAGTTATAATAGCTTTAGTTCTGATAATATTGCCTATAGATTTTGACAGTAATGCTCAAGCTGATTTTATATCACGTTGGCAAGATAAATATTCTCGACTGGAATACATGTTTAATGTTATAAATGTTCATGAAAAAGATGAAATAATAAAAAGTTTTAAACGAGCTAAAACTCCGGAAGAACGCGAGAATATTATTATGAACCTTATACAGCCTTATTTTAGAATAAGAAAAGAAATATTACCCAAAAGATATCAAGTAAAATTTATGAATAAAACTAAGGTGCCAAAATCTAGCAAGTATTATTTTGAAGATACTTATACAAGTGAAAATGGAATGATTGTTGGAATAAAAGATTTGGAGAGTAATAATCCAAATTCACCTATGTTTATGATGATGTTTGATATAAACGGTATTTTACAACCCAATACTTGGGGAAAAGATATCTATGGTGTGAATATATATGAGCATGGACTTGAGCCTTTTGGTCAAGGTATGCCGATAAAAGAATTGGAAATGGATTGCTCAATGTTTGGCACAGGATTGGGGTGCTCATATTATTATAAAATAGGTGGAGGCTTTAATGATTAATAAAGTTTGTATATTTGCAAGCTCAAGCGGGAAAGTTGATAGCAGTTATTTTGAAGCAGCAAAAGAGCTAGGTAAAAAATTAGCTGAAAATAAATTTGATATTGTCTATGGCGGGAGCTCATTAGGACTTATGTGGGCTTGTGCTGGAGAAGCTAAAGAAAATGGAAGTAAAATATATGGAGTTATGCCTGAGCGGCTCTTTAATATGGGAGTATCTACCGATGAATGTGTAGAATTGACTGTGACTGAGTGCATGCGAACAAGAAAAGCCAAAATGGATCAAATTTCAGATGCAGTCGTTGCACTTCCTGGAGGGTTCGGTACTTTGGAAGAATTGTCAGAGATGATTGTGCAAAAACAATTGGGATATAATAATAAACCAATTGTAATTCTTAATACTAACGGTTTTTATGATAAGTTAATCGAGTTTTTTGATGTCATAATAAAACAAAATTTTGGTAAAGGTAATCACAGACAAATATATTTTGTAGCTGAAAATCCCAGTGAAGTCGTAAAATATTTGAAAGAATACAAAGTTGATTTCACACCAATAACAAAAGATGATATTTATGTTAAATAGGTTTAAAAATGCAATATATAGCGATTAAAAAGGAATTTAAAGACATTGACGGTAAAGTAATATATCTTGTGCCGGCTCTAACGTTGAAAAATTCACAAGGTGCGACGAAGCAGAAAATAGCACACCCGCTTGGAAATGATTATTTAGTATTTGATACTATAGAAGAAGCCATAAAATCAATAGAGTTATCTGGTTTTAAGTATGTTTTACCTGATGGTACAAAACAAGTTGAGAGTGTAAAAAATACAGACTTGTCAAATGGATCTTATGAAGAGTTAGTGTACAATTCATTAATCGAAAAGACAAAGGATATAAATTCTTCTATTGTTGCAGCTGCAATTACTGCATTAGGCGAGATGACTGATATAAAATTGCTTGATATTTTTATAGAAAAAATGGGTGAAGATAATGAGGCAATAAGAGTGTCATCTATTAATTCAATTTTACCTTTTGGAAATAGAGCAATCCCCAAACTATTAAAGGCTTTAAAAGATGAAAATTGGGTAAAAAGGAATTCTGCACTTATTACAATTCAGCGTATGATAGATTCAGAAAATGTAGATGTAGAAAATCTTTTTTATCCCCTAATTGAAATGTTGAAAGATAATAATACGATAGTTAGAACGACTGCCATTACAACGCTTGGTAAAAATTATAAAATTTATAAAAAGCAAAAAAACTCTGCGATATAAGCAGAGTTTTTTTTGATAAGTTAAATTTTGCAAAATTTGATTTGAATTTAGTATTTAAGCATTGAAATTACTTTCCCGCAATCTTGTAGTTTTTCTCTTCCGCCCAGATCGCATAACTCAATTAAAAATGCAATACCAATAAGGTTTGCACCTGTTTTTTTAACGAGCTTGCAAGCAGCCTCTGCAGTGCCGCCTGTCGCCAGAAGGTCATCTACAATTAACACATTCGCACCTTCAGGAAGGGCATCTTTATGAATTTCAATTTTATCAGTACCATACTCAAGTTCATATTCTTGAGAATAAGTAGCAGCCGGTAATTTTTTAGGCTTTCTTATCGGTACAAAGCCTGCATTTAGTTTATATGCCATAGGCATGCCAAATATAAAACCTCTTGACTCAATTCCTGCCACATAATCTATTTTTGTATCTTTAAACTGCTCACAAAGATAATCTATCATCACTTTTAATGTTTCAGGCTCTTTTAGAGCAGTCGTAATATCACGAAAAATAATTCCTTCTTTAGGAAAATCTTTTACATCTCTTATTTTGTTTTTTACGTTAATGATAGTGTCTGTCATTTTATTTATATCTCCTTTTTAGTGTTATATTTTTTGTAAATTTTCTTCTTCGATGTTTGCTTGTTCTTCTAATACCAATCCGTGAGCTGTTTTGCCCCAGTTCATATCTTTTTTACAGAAAAGAATTTTAAATGCGATAAACAACACAAGCGGAAACCAAATTATTAGTAAATAAAGTGACGTCTGTACCGCTTCAAACATAGCATCAAGTCTTGGAATGTTATCATATCTTCTAAGGGCATATCTTGCAGCTAAGAAAAAGCCTAAACCGATTAAAGCACCTATTACGATTGATGAATAAAGAGTCTGTGTCGGAGCATCTTTTGCTAAAATTTTAAATAATCTTATCAAAATCTCCATAATAAACCACCCCGGCATGATGAATTCTGATACATAAGCCGTCATATCTAGACTCGCTCTTAAAGACATTTTTTTAGAAAATAAAACCTGATCAAAATATTCAAGATATCTTCTAATTGTCCCCTCAAGCCATCTTCTGCGTTGTCTGTATAATGGCCAAAGATAAATAATTCCTTCTTCATATACAACCGCATCTAGGCAAAATCTTATATCCCAGCCTTTGATATGTAATCGTGTAGACATATCCAAATCATCTGTAATTGTATAATTATTCCACCCGCCGATATCTTCGAGTGCTTCGCGTTTAATTAATTCACCGTTTCCTCTTAGCTCCACAGCTCCCTTTACCGAATCTCGCGTTACTTGGAAATGTGTATCCATTGTATATTCGTTATTTTGACATCTTGTAAGCAAATTGTAGTTTTTATTTCTAATAACTTTTCTTGCTTGCACAGCTCCGACATCTTTGGGCTCAAGTTCAGGCACTATTTTATTTAAAAAATCTTTATCAACGGTTGCATCTGCGTCAAATACCAAAATAGCATCACCTTTTGCTATTTTCAAAGCATCATTTAATACGGCAGACTTACCTGGAAAAGCATCTTTTTCTCTTATTAATGCTGATACTTTATCAAAATGCTCTGACAGCCTTTTGATGACGTTCGCTGTATTATCACTGCTTCTGTCGTCAATAAGTATAATTTCAAAATTGTCATATTCTAAATTTAAAATATTTGCGACCGTATGTTCAATAACGGATTCTTCGTTATGGCAGGGAACCATTATTGATACGAAGGGTTTATAATTTTCATTGACAATTTTGGGGTGTTTTTGTAGTTGTCGTTTTTTTAATTTATATGCTAAATTCATAAATAACACATATATCGTCATCGCAGTACATAAAAATGCTAATCCCCAAATTGTATTGAAATAGCTTTGGAATATATAAATGAATATTCCAAGTCCGAAAATTATTACAAATAAAACTATTCGCTCTTTCATAGTACCCTCTTAAACAGGATAAATCTTAAAAATTTATCTACTCCCTAGCTTAATTACATCTAATATCATTGTATCAAAAAAACGATTTTATGCACAAAAATCGACTTTTTAATGTAAAAATTCCTTAAAATACTTGCACATATTTGAATTTTAGCTATAATAGAGCATGTACAAAAAGTAAAGGAGTTTGATTATGAACAAAGAAGAGTTAGTACAAGAAGTTGCAAAAAAAGCTAATGTTACACAAAAAGAAGCTGCTGAAGTAATTTCAGCTTGGATTGATACTATCCAAAAAACAGTTGCTAAAGGTAAAAAAGTTACATTAGTTGGTTTTGGTACTTTTGAAGCACGTAAAAGAGCTGCTAGAACAGGTAGAAACCCACAAACTGGTAAAGAATTAAAAATTCCTGCAAAAACAGTTCCTGCATTTTCAGCTGGTAAAAAATTCAAAACTGTTGTTAACGGAAAATAGTTTGAGGTTTTTAATCAAAAGTTTAGTGCTCGCTTATTAGCGGGCACTATTTTTATTAGTTATATAAAAATAATAATTTTTAGTTTTTACCAAGGGTAATCTTCTGCTATATCCCAGTTGTCAAGCATAATAATTGCAGCACAAAAGATCCCTTTTTGTTGACAACTTCTGTATTCTCCATTTAGCAGGTAAGATCTGCTAAAATTCTGTTCACCCGTAAAACCGGATACATATCTAATACCATAGGGGATTACCCCAGCTTTAGGTTGTATTGAAAACATAAATATATCACGTCCGTATTTGTTAGGCTTTTTCAATCCGTTGATGTCTACGATAATAGTTATAAAAAGCTGATTTTCTCCAGGTGCACTGTGTGCGGGGTTTACTGCAAAAAGTGTTCCGTCTGTCAAAATAAACTTCGATGCTGTAGGAAAACTCCCGTATCCATCACAATTACCACCGTTATTACAGTTTGTAATATAATCTGTCGGGAAATTTGTGTTGTCATAGTCTGTTAAAATTTTATAATAGGGTTTGATATATCTGTTTGCAAATTCTGTTTTTGAAAGTGTAAAGTCCCAATATTCAATAGCTTCATAGTCAACTTCAGCTCTTTTTTGAGCTTGTTGCAAGAGTGAGTAAATTTTTTTTAGTTGTGTGACGGTTTGTTTTTTTTGATAATTGCCGATTAAACTTGGCAGTGTCATTGCTGCAACTATTGCAATGATTCCCAGTGTAATTATTACTTCAGCAAGCGTAAATCCTTTTTTCATTTCAGCTCTCCTTTGTATAAATTTTTTTATCTAATTTTATGTGATAAATTATAAATATTTATAATATTTTATAAAATAATATAAAATATTATATAATTTGTCAATATATAATAAAATGAGTTTATAATGTTGAAATGATAAAGATTAAACTCAGACAACTATTATGGGATAGGGAAGTTACGGCAACTGCAGTGCATCAGGCAACTGGAATAAGCCAATCAATTTTATCTGATATAGTACGCGGAAAAAGAACCAATGTTGGATTGGATATAATTAATAAGTTATGTGTTTATTTAGAATGCGATATTAATGAAATTTTAGAATTTATCCCTGAGTAAATTTATAGATTTTCTAATGCTGCGATTTTCATTGCATTGAAATCCGGAGTTTTTCCAAACCAAATTTCTTGAGCACTTATTGCTTGATAAATTAGCATATCAAGTCCGTTAATTGTTCTAAATCCCAATTTTTCTGCTGTTTTTAAAAGAATTGTTTTTTTAGGATTATAAATTACGTCATATACAATAGATCCTTCGCTCATAGTTTTAAGCACAGGTTCCTCAATCGGTGTCATATCAGCTGAACGACCTAGCATACCAATTGGAGTTGTGTTGACCAGCATTTGATATTTAGAAAGATCTCTTACTTGATCAATTTGGTATACATTGAATGTGATTTGAGGGAATTTTCTTCTCATATAGCCCATATAATCCATAGCATTAGGAATATTTCTTGTGTATACGCCGATTTCAGCTACTTCGCATTCAGATAGAGCCAGTACTGCAGCTCTGCTTGCGCCTCCCGTACCTAAAAGGGCGATATTAGCTCCTTTTAAATCAATATCATTCGGAATAGCTTTTTTAAATCCTGAGGCATCTGTATTATAGCCTTTAAAAGTTTTATCAGAGTTAATTTTTACTGTATTGACTGCTCCTGCAATATCTGCGTACTTATCTACTTCTTGCACGAACAAAGAAATTGGAAGTTTTAGAGGGATAGTTACATTAAAACCTGAGTAATTTTCCCGTTTGAAAAATTTTACCCTATCGACAAGGTTTTCAGGATCAGTTTCTAATATCTCATAGCTTGCATTGATACCAAGACTTTCAAAGCCCGCTTTATGTATGTAGGCTGAAATTGAGTGTCCTAAGGGAAATCCTATAAGGCCGAATTTTTCCATATTTACCTGACTTTCTTATTCTTTAGTATCATCTTGGGTTTCTGTAATTTCTTTTTTGTATCCGCAGGAGCGGTTTGAGCATTCAATAGTCGTACCTTTTTTGAGTACTTTTTTGACTAAAAGAGCTCCGCAGTCAGGACAAAGTTCTCCTGTTGGCTCATTCCAAAGTACGTAATCACAATCGGGATATTTGTCACAGCCGAAAAATACAGTACCGCGTTTGGATTTTCTTTCAACAATTGTTCCTTTGCCACATTTAGGGCAAGTTACGCCTGTAGAGCGTCTATAAGGTTTTCTGAATTTGCAATCTTCGTTTGTGCATTCCAAATATTTGCCATATGGGCCTTGTTTGAATACCATATCTGATCCGCATTTTTCGCATTTTTCTTCACATTTTTCTTGGTCTTGGTTCTCGGAAGTTTGCATATTTTCAGTCAGGGCATTCATCGACATAACTGTTTTACATTCAGGATAGCCTGAGCAGCCTAAAAATTGATTGCCTTGTCTGCTTGTTCTTACTAACATTGGTTTTCCGCAGTTCGGGCATTTTATGTTACTCTCTATTTTGACTCTTTCTCCGTTTTGCATAGCTGTGTTTACTACTTCAATAAACGGACCGTAAAAATCTTCTAATACCTTGTTCCAAACGGCTTTTTTCTCAGCGATTAAGTCGAGTTTTGTCTCCATGCCTGCTGTAAATTTATAATCCATTACATCAGTAAATTGTGCTACAAGCTGCTTGCAGACGGTTCTTCCCAAAAGTGTCGGTGCAAGTGCTTTTTCAAGTTTTTCGACATATCCGCGGGTTTGAATTTTTGTGATAATTGATGCATACGTAGAAGGTCGTCCGATACCGTATTCTTCAAGTGCCTTTACAAGAGTTGCTTCAGAGTATCTTGGAGGTGGTTGTGTAAAGTGCTGTTTGGGTAGGACTTTACGACAAGTTAATTTGTCATCTTTTTCCAAATCCGGAATTTTTTCTTTTGGAGCTGCATCATCTTCTTCTGTTTCGTTATAGAGTTTTAAAAATCCGTCGAATGTTATTTTGCTTGTGCTTGCACGAAGTGTGTAATCTCCGGCTTCAATTTCGACTGATTTATTTGCTACCTGAGCATTTGTCATTTGAGAGGACATAAATTTGTTCCAAATTAGTTTATATAATCTGTACTGCTCATTTGAAAGATATTGTTTAATACTGTCAGGTGTACGTTCAGGGTATGATGGACGAATTGCTTCGTGAGCGTCTTGGACGTTTTGTTTACCTTTAGCGTAAATGTTAGGTTTTTCAGGATAATATTTCTCTCCGTAATTTTTAAGAATAAAATCCTTTGCCATTTCTTGAGCATCATCTGAAATTCTTACACTGTCTGTTCTCATGTAAGTGATAAGACCGACTGCACCGTTTTCAAGTTCTATACCTTCATATAATTTTTGTGCAATCTGCATTGTCTTTTGTACTCCATAGCCGAGCTTGGAGCTCGCTTCTCGTTGGAGTGTTGAAGTAATAAAAGGTGCTGTGGGCTTTCTTTGTGTTGTTTTATTTGTAATTTTTGAAACTTTATATTCTGTTGATTTGTCTGATAGAAAATCAACTATTTTTTGTGCTTCTTCTTCGTTTTTAATTTCTACTTTTTTATCTTTGTATTTTGATAATTCTGCATCAAAGACTCCGCCTTCTTTTTCTAGTTCGGTATGGATTGACCAGTATTCGACAGGTACGAATGCTTCGATTTCATCTTCTCTTTCGCATATCATTCTAAGTGCGACAGACTGGACTCTGCCTGCTGACAGGTGATAATTCCCCAGTCTTTTCCATAGAACTGGACTTAGCTTATAGCCTACAAGTTTATCAAGAATTTGACGTGTTTGTTGAGCTTTTACTTTGTCCATGTCAATGCTTCTTGAATGTTCTACAGCGTATTTTACTGCCTTTGGTGTAATTTCGTTAAATTCGATTCTGAATACTTTATCCTCAGGCACATCAAGCACTTGTCTTACGTGCCAAGCGATAGCTTCTCCTTCTCGGTCAGGGTCGGAGGCAAGATATATTTTATCACTTTTTTTAGCTAAATCATTCAGCTTGGTGACGACTTTTTTCTTTTCAGGAATTATCACAAACGAGGGGGTAAAACCGTTGTTTACATCAAATCCCAAGACATTTTGAGGTAAATCTCTTATGTGTCCAAAACTTGCTTCAATTTGATAGCTGTCCCCGAGAATTTTTCTAATAGTTTTAGATTTTGCGGGGGACTCAACTATTACTAACGCTTTTTCTTTTTTATTGGAAGTCTTTTTAGCAGAAGTCTCTGCAGTCGCTGTTTTTGCCATTTATATTATCATACCCTCTTATACCTGTCACCGTTGACTTGTTCTATTATGCCTTTAAGCTCCATTGTTGTCAAGTTGATTAAAAGTGTGTCTAAATCCAGTTTGGTTATTGACATAATTTCATCAATGCCTTTTTCTTCTATTTCAATAGCTTTTAAAATTTTTGACTCGGTTTCATCTAAGTCATTCAATTCTATTTTTAATTGTTCTGGTGTTTTAATTTCCCAATTCAGGGCTTCTAAAACATCTTCGGATTTTGTAATCAGAGCCGCTCCGTTTTTGAGGAGTTTATAAATTCCTTCTGTATTCGGATTTGTGATAAGTCCCGGGATACACATTAATTCCCGTCCTTGATCAAGGGTTAGGTTTGCAGTAATCAAAGCTCCGCTTTTTATTGATGCTTCTGCGACCAGGGTACCGTATGAAAGTCCTGATACTATTCTATTTCTCTGAGGAAATCTGAATTTTAAAGGCTCAAATGTCGGATAGTATTCTGTAAAAATAACTCCGTTTCCGTTTTCTATTTTTTTATATAATTCTTTGTTTGCAGACGGGTATATGTAATCAAATCCGCTTGCGATGACCCCTATTGTTTTTAAATTGTTTTCTAATGCAGCAAGATGTGCTGTTGTGTCGATTCCTGAGGCAAGACCTGAAACTATACAGATATCTGTATCTTTGAATCCTGAAATTATTAAATTGACAGCATCTTTAGCATATTTACTTGTTTTTCTTGAGCCTACGACAGCAAGTGTTTTATCAAAGTTTATAAGTGATAAATCCCCTTTGTAATACAACAGTGCCGGAGGGTTATCAATGTTTTTAAGCGTTGCAGGATAGTTATCTGAGTCAAATGAAAGATATTTTATACCCTTGTTTGTAACTTGAGATAAAAGATTATCAGGGTTTATTTTATCCCTTAGTTTTAGAAAATTCTCCGCTTTTTTTACGCTTAATCCTTCGATATTTTTAAGCTCAGCAGAATTTGCATTAAATGCTTTTTCAATATCTTGAAAATATTCAAAAAGTTTTAGTATAAATCTGCTGTCAATTTGTTCTATTGAAGAAAATGCTATCCAATATTTATCTTTCATTTTCCTGTTTCTTTTTAATTCTTTCAATTAATGTTTTAATATTATTTTTTTCATCTTCCGGAATATTTAAATCTAAATATGATTCAAAGTATTCAATTGCATCATCATAGTCTTCGCGTGCTAGAAATAAAATTGCTGCTTTTTTATATGCAGGGTGAAAAGAATCGTTATATGCAATTGCTTTTAAAAAATTAGATAATGCTTTATCAATCTCATCATTTGCCTCATAAGCCTGACCAAGGTAATAATAAATCCATTCATTATTATTTTTAAATTCCAAAACATTTTCAAAGTTTTCTGCCGCTAAAGCATAGTTGCCAAGTTCAAAGTGCACTTTCCCTAGATCATAATAAGCATCATAATTTTCAGGCTGTTTTTCTAATATTTTTTCTAATTCGTCAATAGCAAGATCAAGTCTTGCATCTTCCATGTAAAATCGGGCAAGATAATGGGCAAGAACCATTTCATCAGGCATTTCATAAATCCCTTGAGAAAGTAATTGAATTCCGCTGTCGAAATCTTTTGTTTTGTAATATAAATCAGCTAAATTTACATAAATTTGAGGAAGTTTAGGATTTAATTTAATTGCTTTTAAAAAATTATCCTCAGCTTTTTCCATATTACCAAGATTGTAATAGCAAAGACCTATGTTATTGTGAATTTCTGCAGATTCTTCGCCCTTTTCAACTATTGAACTGAACAGATCCAAAGCGTGTTCATAATCCTTATTTTTAAATGATTCAAGTGCATCTTCTATTTTTGTCATACTTATCTCCTATAGCCCGAGAGTCATTTCCTCATCAGAGCTTTCGCCTCCGCCTCCGATGTTTTTTATTACTGTACGAGTATTGCCTTCGGCATGAAAATCTTTTGGATTAAGAAACATTCTTATTTTATCAGCATATATTGTTCTCATGCCTTGTGTAATACTTGATCTGCCTACAAAGTACACTTCGTTAGGCTTTTTAGTTACTTTATCAGGATATAAAGAAATTTTCGGACCTTGGGCAAAATAATCTTGATACCATACTTTTACATTCCCGCTAGCATTAAAAGTATTTGCCTCTTGAGAGTATTCTTGTCGCAGAGCTTTCAGAGTTAAAATTTCTCCGTTATCCATTGTCGCATTTGAGGTCGTATTTCCTGTCGCGGTTAAAATTTTTGTAGCAGCATCATAGAAAAAGTTGTCTGCAAATGCTTCATTATTCTTTTCTTTTACCCTTGCATTACCTATTAATTCAAGGTTTTTTAAATCCCCATTTTTAGCTGTTTTGATAATTGCTTTGTTCGAAAAAGTTTCAAGTTCATTGTACATAATTGTTACAGCACCTGTAGCAGTCATTGTACCAGTTTTTGTATCATATTCTTGCACATCAGCGTTTATTACAACAATAGGCTTTTTGCCTTCAAATACAATTGATTGTGAATCCCCTTCCGCTCTTACAATTTTTGTGATTAATGAAAGTTTTAAAATATTTGCTTTTACTTCTCTTTTTTTATTTTTCTTTATTTCATACGCATACGGTTTGTCATAAAAAGTTGCAGTATCAAGTTTTTGGTCTTTTGTTACATTTACGTCTGCTTTTTGTCCTTCAACTTTTAAATCGCCTACTGAAACTTTTACGTCACCATTAAATTTAATTTTGCTGTCGTTTTCATTAAAAGTTTGAGTTTTGGATTCTATTACCAAATCAGTAGCCTGTACTGACAGTCCTGTAAGGATAGTTATTAATGCTATAAATGTTAATATCTTTTTCATTTTTTCTCCTTGGTGTCATATATTTTTGATACCGCATGTCCGATAATTTTGAATGATGAATAATCAGGACTTATTTCGACTTCATCTGCTGTTGCGTAAAACTCGTCATTTCTTATAATTTTTACATTACCTCTTGCCTTTACGGGGTTTTGTGAGCCCGACCATACAAGACGGTTTGCAAAAAGACAGGTTCCGTCTTTGATTACGATTTTTGTTTTTTCGTATAAAATGATTTCATTTTTTTGAGAATTGTAAGTGCCATGTGTGGATTCAAAACTCATTGATACTTCATTATTCTTATCATAAAAGTTGCCGATTACATTATTGAGCATGGCAACTTCATTAGAGCTGCTATAGCTGCCAGTTTCGCCATAGATTTCCCAATATTTTTCGGCTTCTTTGGTCTCTGTCAGGATAAGTCCGTTAATTAGTGCCTCTTGTTTATCTTCACCTGTGGCAAGCTGGCTTCGGTTGAAGTTATGCGTAATTACTCCGGCAGATACAAAGGCCCAAACTAAAATACCAATAACCGTCAGTAAGCCAAGTATATAGGCTTTTCTTTTTTTACTAATGTTTTTCCAATCCATAATTAAAATGTTATCATAAATTTTTTTATTTAGACAAAACGAAATTAAATATCTTAATATTTTAAACATTATTTATACTTTTGTAATATAATTAACTCAAATAAGGATATTGTGAAACAGAAAAGAGGTTTTTATGTCTTTGAGATATGATGCCGGAGAAGTTATTACGGCAATGGTGACTCCTATGGAAGCTAATAGGAGTATTGACTACAATAAAACTGAGGAGTTGGCTAAATATTTGATAGAAAATGGCAGCGAAGCTGTACTTGTAGCAGGAACTACAGGTGAAAGTCCCACACTTACTCATGAAGAGGAATTGGAGCTTTTGAGTACTGTTAAACGTGCTGTTGCAAATAAAGCAAAGGTAATTTTGGGTACAGGGTCAAATTCTACTGAAACTGCTGTTAGAATGACAAAGTTAGCCAAAAAGGAAGATGTAGATGCGGTGCTTTCTGTTGTGCCTTACTATAATAAGCCTTCTCAAAAAGGTATGATAGAACATTTTTCAGCAGTGGCAGAGGCTTCAGATTTGCCTGTAATTTTGTATAATATTCCCTCCAGAACAGGTGTGAATATGCTTCCTGAAACCGTTGCGTATTTGGCTGAAAAATATTCAAATATCGTCGCGTTAAAGCAAAGCTCTCCTGATATGGATATGATTTCTGAATTGAAATTGCAGTGTCCGACTGATTTTGCAATTTATTCTGGTGATGATAGTCTTACATTGCCTATGTTGTCATTAGGTGTGCATGGGGTAATTTCTGTTGCATCTCATATTTTCGGGATTGAATTGAAGTCTATGATCAGAAACTTTAAAACAGGTGAAATTCAGGCTGCAAGAAATATGCATAAAAAATTGTATCCGATATTTAAAAAGTTGTTTATGGCACCAAATCCTGTGCCTGTTAAAGCAGCTCTTTCTCATATCGGACTTATTCAAGATTATGTCAGACGTCCGCTGGTTGAGTTAGATGATATTCAAAAAGCTGAATTGTTTGATGTATTAGACAGTGTTAAATCAGAATTAGCCGATTAGGGCTGTGTGGAAGTTTTATTTTTTGAAATAAAATATGAAAATATAATAACAGATATTAAAGAGGAATAAAAAAGTGAAAAACAAAATTATTATGTTCTGGGTAATTGCGGCGATTGTGATAGCTTCTATTGCCGTAATAATTTTAAAACCTACAAAGCTCGGACTTGATTTGGTCGGAGGATCAAGATTAGTTCTTGAAGCACAAACGACTGATCAGGTAAAAGAAATTACTCCTGAGACAATGAGTCATTTGCAATTTGCGATTGAGCAAAGAGTAAATAAGTTGGGAGTTGCGGAAACTATAGTACAACAGGTAGGAGATAAAAGGTTACTTGTAGAAATTCCTGCAGTTACAGATTTGAAAGAAGCAAAAGCATTTATCGGGGAGACAGCTCAATTAGAGTTTAAAAAACCTGGTAAAGTTGAAAAAGGTATAGTTACTTGGGAACCTACAGGTTTGACAGGTAAAGATTTATCAAAATCTCAATTAACAACCGATTCTTCAGGACAGTGGGTTGTATCATTAGAATTTAATGCAGAGGGTGCAAAGAAATTCGCAGAATTAACTGAAGCACTTGTGGACCAGCAAATGGCAATTTTCTTTGACGGTGAATTGCAGTCAGCTCCTGTAATTAGAGAACCTATTTATGGCGGTAATGCTCAAATTTCAGGCGGGGACAGCGGATTTGCTTATGATGAAGCTCAAAGAATGGTTGATTTACTTAATGCCGGTGCTCTTCCTGTGCCTGCTGAAATCGTTGAAGAAAATACAGTAGGACCTACTTTAGGTGCTGACAGTATTGCTGCATCTAAAAAAGCAGGTATTATCGGATTGGCTGCAGTTATGATATTTATGATAGTGTTCTATCATGTGCCCGGATTAATTGCGGATATTGCTCTTATTATATATAGTTTAATATTATTTGCTCTATTTAAGACAATTCCTGTCACATTAACACTTGCGGGTATTGCAGGTTTTATTCTTTCAATAGGTATGGCAGTTGATGCAAATATACTTATTTTTGAAAGAACCAAGGAAGAATTAAGAGCAGGCAGAAATCTTTTCACAGCTATTAATTCAGGATTCGATAGAGCATTTACAAGTATTTTTGATTCAAATATGACAACAATTATTACTTGTGTGATACTTTACCTTTTAGGTACAAGTGTTGTTAAAGGTTTTGCTTTAACACTGGCTTTAGGTGTTATGGTATCTATGTTCTCAGCAATTACGGTTACTAGGAATTTTATGCATTTGATTTTCGGTACTGGAGAGTTGAAACACCCCGGATTGTTCGGGTTGAAAAAAGAAGAAATCGGTGCAAGTTATCAGGCTGCAGAAACTCAGCGTGAAAAAGCTCGTTTCGGTATATTGGATTAGTCAGGTTAAGGCAATTAATAGAAAGGTAAATAAAAAATGTTAAATACAGGCAGAAAACATTTGGTACATGTTGTAAAATACAGATGGTGGTGGATGGCTTTAACGACTATCCTTTTGGTGCCGGGTATTATCGCGATGATTTATTCTTCAGTTACATACCAAAATCATGCTCCGATGAAAGTCGGTATTGATTATACCGGTGGTACTATTTTGCAATATGGTATTGAAAATAAGGTTACAAATACTGATTTGGCTCAGACCAGAGCTAATTTGGAAGAAAAAGGTATTGAAAATCCTTATCTTCAAATTTTGAATGTAAATAATGATCAGCAAAAAAATACAAAATCAGAAATTCAGTCAATAATTTCTGTCAGAACAAAATTTATTGATAAAGATTCTAATGATGAAGAAACAATCACATCAATTATGTCAGAGCAGTATAACAATCCGGAATTGATGTCTGTCAGTTCAGTCGGTCCTACAATGGGAAAAGAATTATTCAAAAATTCTTTAATAGCTTTAACTCTTGCATTTTTAGGAATTGTTGCTTATCTGTCATTCAGATTTAGATTTGATTATGCACTTGCTGCTATTTTAGGGGTGTTGCATGATGTAATATTTGTATGCGGAGTGTTTTCAATTTTAGGTCTTGTATATAATGTTCAGATTGACGGGCTTTTTATCACTGCAATATTGACTGTAATCGGTTTCTCCGTTCACGATACAATTGTTGTATTTGACAGAATTCGTGAAAACTTGAGATATTATTCTAAGAAAATGTCTTTCGGTGATATTGTTGATGCCTCTGTAAATCAAACTTTGACAAGAAGTATCAATACATCATTAACTACATTGATTACATTATTAGCTCTTTATTTGTGGGGCGGTGTAACTACAAGAGATTTTGTTTTAGCAATGATTATAGGTATTATTATCGGAACTTATTCTTCAATTTTCTTCTGCTCAATGCTTGTTGATTTTTGGAACGATAAGAAAAATACACCAAAACAAATTGCTGCGTAAAAATTTATTGATGAATTTAAAAGACCGTCTTGTTTAAAGGCGGTCTTTTGTAATATGTATTGAATTTGAATGTATCATATTAAATAATGCCTTAGCCTATTGCTACAATACAGCGTTAATTGCTGAAATCATACCGTCTTCTCTTGCGAGATTTTTGCCAGCAATATCAAAGGCGGTACCATGACCTGGAGAGGTCCTTATAATATCCAATCCGATTGTCATATTAACTGTTTCATCACCAGCGACTGTTTTTATTGGAATAAGACCTTGATCGTGATAGTTTGCAATATAGCAGTCGTAGGGAAGACTTTTATTAGAGAAATAACACTTAGCAGCTTCGATGAACAAAGTATCTGCAGGTAATGGGTATGTGATATTGATTCCTTTTGATCTTAGAGCTTTTACTGCTGGATTTAAAATTTCAAGTTCTTCCATTCCTAATATTCCATCTTCACCTGAGTGTGGATTGAATCCGCACAGGGCAAATTTAGGTGCGGCTATTCCAAACTTTTCATTGAAAAATTCTTGGAGTTTTGTTATTTTTTCAATTACGGTATCTTTATCTAATATAACATCTTTCAGAGCACAATGTCGGGTTAGAAGCAGGACTCGAAAATCTTTTGCAATAAAAAGCATCTCAGCTTTTTGTCCGTCATGAGCAAGATATTTTTGAAAAATTTCAGTATGCCCGTTAAATTTATGTCCTGCCATATACAATGCATTCTTTGCTATAGGTGCAGTAACTATAGCATCAGGTTTTATTTCAATAGCCTTCATTATGCATTGATAAGCAAATTCCCCGCTTTCAGCAGTAGCTTTTCCTGGTGTAATCTCTGTATTATAAGGAATTTCAATTATCTCATAATTTCTATCAAGTTTGCCATAAAAGTCAAGTACTTTTTTGTTTGAAATTATTATAATATGTGCATTTTCATCTTTTAGTTTGTTAAGTGCTTTTATTGTAATTTCAGCCCCTATACCGTTAGGATCGCCTGTTGTAATTGCGATTTTATTCATGATGCCCCCTTCCCACAAATTTTTAAAGAGTTTTTTTATATTTTACCCAATTTTTGTAAATTTAAAACACTTACTCATGATGCTCAAAATATTTTAAAATATCAATAAGTGTGTTTATTCCGCCAAGGTTTCCAGACTTGGTAATAATCCATTGAGCATTGTGATCAAGTGAAAGTGCAATTGCAGGGGCAACTTCATCTATTAATTGTAATTGTGTTGCTCCGATAGCTTCGCAACATTTGTATGCAGTCTCACCGCCAAGTAAAATTAAAATAAAATCTCTTTTTAAAGTTACTCTTTTGGTAAGCTCTGCTAAATAATCAGTTATTAAACTTGCTAATTGAGATTTTGTTAATTCTGCATTTAGAAGTTCTTCTGAAAATCCGTCAAAATCCATTATTAAATTTGATGTATGTACTACTACAATATTATTTTGTACAAGATTGTTAGCTATTCGTTCTGTAATTTCATCGAATTCCCAATTTATAATATTTTTCAAATCAATTTCAATAAATAAAGTATTATCAAATTCATCGGATTCTTCAAGCCTTTTTATTTGTTTTGCTGTAATTTCCGTAGCACTTCCAGAAACTACCAGCTTAGGTAATTCAGGAATAGTATTGTTAATTTGAGCAGGCTCTAAATCTGAATACCATAAATCACTCAACACTTGAGCAGTTGCTGCAGTGCCTGTAGGTAATATATTATATTCTGATTTATTGGTTGCTAAAATTACCTGCTCAATATCTGTAGTCGATACGGCATCAATTACAATAAGTTTTTTACCTGCTTTAATCAGTTCATTTAATTTCATTAAAACAGGTCCTGCACCTTTCATTACGGTCTTTAATTCAATAGAACCTACAAGGTGTTCATAACTTTGATCCAGTTGGCTTTTTAAAAGTGTTGGAAGGTGAGATTCCCTAATCGGAGAATGCGGATCCCTTGCCATTTCAGTTCTTTCAATCGGAATTCCTTTTAAAAGATGATATCCTCCTATAGTTACACGACCTTCAGAAGGAAATGCAGGTATTATTACCGCTGCGTCCCATTCCAAAACTTCAAGCATTGCTAGAACTTCTATTGCAATATTACCTCTTACGGTAGAGTCAATTTTTTTATAAAAATAATCGGGTTTTAATTTTTCAACAAGAGTTTGAGTTGCTTCTTTGACTGCATGATAAGCAGTCTCAGGATCAACGTTTCGAGTTTCAGTAGAAAGAGCCCAAGTTTGTGTTGTTTTTATATCCATAGGCTCTACTTCACTATTCAGAAGAATTTGAGTATTTGCTCCATGCAAATGAAATTGTAGTGCAGTATCATTTGCACCGGTTAAATCATCAGCTATAATTCCTGATATACTAGAGTTAATAATCATAATACTTCTGCATCTCTTTTAGAGCCCAGCAATCTTATGCTGTTTGCTATTACAAAAAATGACTCACGATCGTTGCCTGTAGCTTTGTCTGTCCATTTGTTTTGACCGATTCTGCCATCTACTGCAACTTGTATACCTTTTTTTACGTATTCTCCTGCAAATTCTGCCAGCTTGTCCCACACGTCAATGTTGAACCAGTCGGTTACTTCTGTTTTTGTCTTTGAATCCCAGCGGTTTACCGCAAGTGAAAACTGTGCTTTTACTTTGCCGGATTCAAAATATCTGATTTCGGCATCTCTTCCTACTCTGCCTACTAATGTTGCTGTGTTCATTAAAACCTCTTTCCATTTTGTCTGTTGAAACGGTTAGTATTACTTACCAATTATTCTACAATAAACATAAAAACTTCTGATAATACCTGTTACTTTTTGTTAAGTACTTGTCTAAAATAATAAACTTGTAATAAAAATTTATCGGTGTTAGACTTTTAATGTAGTTAGTTTGGGGGATCCGCCCCTTGTAGAATTTCTTTCGAGGGTTATCGATTGAAATAGAAAGGATAAAAATGGAAAAAAACAACGAAACTTTAAGAGTTCTAAGACACTCTTGCTCTCACATCATGGCTCAAGCTGTTCAAAAGCTGTTCCCACAAGCAAAGTTAGCTATCGGACCTGCTACTGACAGCGGATTTTACTACGATTTCGATTTGACTGATGGGCATGCTTTCACTGAAGATGACCTAGGTAAAATTGAAGAAGAAATGAAAAATATTATTAAACAAAATCTTTCTTTCGAAAAATATGTAATTCCTGATGTGGACAAACAAATTGCTGAATTTAAAGCTGAGGGTGAAATTTACAAAGCGGAGCTTTTGGAAGAACACAAAAACGACAATCCGACTTTGTATTTAACAAAGGATAAAAATGGCAATGTCCTATTTAATGACCTTTGTGCTGGACCTCATATTCCGAATACTTCTTTTATCAAAGCTAATGCAATTAAATTGTTAAAAGTTGCAGGTGCATACTGGAGAGGTAATGAAAAAAATAAAATGCTTCAAAGAATTTATGCGACTGCATATTGGAATAAAGAGGATTTGCAGGCTTATTTGACATTTGTGGAAGAAGCAGAAAAACGTGATCACAGAAAATTAGGTACTCAATTGGATTTGTTCTCTACAAGAGAAGAATTAGGTGGCGGACTTGTACTATGGCACCCTAATCTTGCTATTGTTAGAGAAGAAATCGAAAATTACTGGAGATCAGAGCATAGAAAACGCGGTTATGTAATCGTAAATACTCCTCACATTGCAAAATCAAAATTGTGGGAAATTTCAGGACATGCTGACCATTATCGTGAAAATATGTTCTTTATTCAAAAAGATGAAGATTCTGATGAACAATTTATTTTAAAACCAATGAATTGTCCATTCCATATATTGATTTATCAAGCAAACAGACATTCATACCGCTCATTGCCTTTGAGAATGGCAGAATTAGGTACAGTATACAGAAAAGAAAAATCAGGAGCACTTGCAGGACTCACTCGCGTGCAAGGGTTCACTCAAGACGATGCTCACGTATTCTGTACTCCTGAGCAGTTAGTTGATGAAATTAATGAAATTATCGACTTTGTTGCTGATACAATGGCAATATTCAATATGAATTTTGAAGTTGAATTATCAACAAGACCTGAAAGTTTTGTTGGAGAAATTGAAAATTGGAACAGAGCTGAAGCCGGTCTAAAAGAGGCTATGGATAGACGTGGCATGAAATATGATATAAACGAAGGTGATGGTGCATTCTACGGACCGAAGATTGACTTCAAAGTAAAAGATGCAATTGGCAGAACTTGGCAATGTGCTACTATTCAGCTTGACTTTAATTTGCCTGAAAGATTCGATATCAAATACCAAGACAAAGACGGCTCTATGAAAACTCCTGTAATGCTTCACAGAGTAATTTTCGGATCTATGGAAAGATTCCATGGTATTTTGATTGAGCATTATGCAGGTGCATTCCCGACTTGGCTTGCTCCTACTCAAGTTGCTATTGTGCCGATTTCTAACGAAAAACACGCTGATTTCGCCGAAAAAGTATACAAACAAATGCGTGCTGCAGGTATAAGAGCAAAACTTGATGACAGATCTGAGAGTATGAATTACAAAATCAGAGAAAGTCTGCAAGATAAGAAAATTCCTTATGTCTGCGTAATCGGTGACAAAGAAATTGAAGCAAATTCCGTTGCAGTACGTGCTCGCGGTATCGGACAAGTAGGAGTTATGAGTGTTGATGAATTTATCTCAAAAGTTGAAGATGAAATTAAGACTCGAAAATCCGAATCATTCGCTAAAGAGTTTGTAAAAGCATGAATTTATTTTTAAAGGACGGCAATTTAATTGCCGTCCTTTTTTTCAATATGAGGAGAATAATGAAAAAAAATATATTTTGGTTTCTTGCAGGTTCTATTACAATCTTTATTATTTTCAATTCTTTTATTGTTTTTAACAACCTAAAAAAAGAAAATCTTCCCGATTCACAACAGCTTGCAAATGCTTATACCGAACTTGATAGAGTTTTATACATAAGAGCTGTTAGCAGATTTGAAAACGGTGATGTTAAAAATTCTCTTGAGGATATGAAAACACTTGTAAGTATAAGAAAACTTATTCATTCTAAAAATGAACCATATTTAGAAGATATGGACGAAGCTGTTGATTGTCTTACCAGATTGAATAATTTGAATGAAAAAATTAAACAAAATCCTAATAATTACAAACTTTATTATGAACGTGCTAATCTTCAAAATAAGCCAAAAATTTCTATGTTTGAAGATGATGAACAATCTTTTTGTTCTGATTTTAAATCAGCCGTAAAGGATTATTCAAAAGTAATAGAACTCAAGCCAGACTTGAAAGAGG
>CASGAK010000105.1 GCA_949299435.1 uncultured bacterium | reverse complement strand
GTATTTGGCATTAAATTTAAATGACTTACAAATAATGTACAAAACTTCGTTGGCCCTGAATGAATAGAGCCTTTATATCTAACAGCATCAGTATTACTAAATCCCCGATATTCTCCATTAGTTGGATATACCGATTCATCAGTATTTAACTCGTTTACTATCCGTTCTACTATAAAAGTCGCTTTCTTATGCATCGCCTCCAGTCTATCCGGGCGGGCTGTACGATATAATGGAATCAATATTATTATAAGAGCTCCCAATATCGCTAGCGTTATTAATACTTCGCCTACAGTAAAGCCTAACAACTTACGCTTGATTTTTTTGCTTTGCGGACAAAACAGTTTAGGCAATATTTTGCCAAAAGCAATTTTAGAAGATTTTTTCATACTTCTCGCTCCTTTGATTATACTTTGCTCAACTTAAATAACTAATTTTACTCTTATTTCTCTATTATAACTTATTTTCAATTACTCCGCAAGGGTATTTTTGATAAAATTTATATTTATTAAATAGATTTTTTATTATTTTTCATATACTAAAAGAGCCGATGTTAGTCGACTCTTTTACAAACTATCCTCTTCTCATTTATTAATACGAACAGACCTATTGTAGAGGTGCTCTCCACAATGAATCGTTAAATTTATTTTGTGTAGCGTTTATATCAACAGACAATGTTACGTTACTTGGTGTGAAGACAAATACTAAATCCCCAACTTTTTGAGGTTTACCATTCAATGCGTGAGCGGCACCACATACAAAATCAATTGTTCTTTGTGATTGCTCTTTATCCAGTAAATGAAGATTTAAAACGATTGTTTGTCTATCTTTCAAGTTTTGAACAATTTGAGCTGCATCATCAAATGAACGAGGTTCCATAACTCTTACTTCATAACCTCTATAATTTGGGTGATTTACAACCTTTAAATCTTGTGTTTTTTCAACTTTAGGCTGATATGAGTATGCAGGATCTATTGCCAAGTTATCTTGGACTTCGTAATTACCTTCCATATCATCTTCTGCCATGTCATCAAAAATTGTTTCTCTAGGCTCAAAACCTTTTACTAAAAAATCAACTACTGATTTGATTTTGTCTGTTACAATCGCCACCGTTTTTCCTCCGTTTATTTTATTTATCTTACTTTAACTGAATAATTTTCTACCTATTCTCAACATTGTTGCACCACATTGTGCAGCTATTTTGTAATCCTGACTCATGCCCATTGAAAGCTCTTTCAGACTACAGTTGAATTGTTTTTCCAAATTATCTCTTGTATAAACAACATCATTAAACAATTCATACAAAGTTTCATCATCTGCTCCAAGAGGTGTCATATTCATAAGACCTGCAATTTCTAAATTCTCTAAATTTTGGATTTCTCCAAAATCCTGATACAATTCCTCTTTTGAAAAACCGAACTTTTGACTTTCATTTGCATTATTCAACTGAAGCAAAATTTTCTGAGTCTTTCCAAGATCTCCTGCCACTTGAGAAATTAATCTCGCAAGTTTCAACGAATCAACCGAATGTATATAATCAAAATTCTCTACTGTCTTTTTCACTTTATTTGACTGCAAATGTCCTATAAAATGAAATATTGAAGTTTCTCTCACTTCAGCAGGAAGCCTGTTTATTTTTTCGATTGCCTCTTGAGTCCTTGATTCTGCGAAGTCACTTAGACCTGCCTGATAAGCAGACAGTATCCCATCTTCGTCAAAATACTTTGTAACTGCTATTATTCTTGGTTTACAAGGTGCAATTTCTTCTTGTATTCGCGAAAGATTCTCTTTTACCTTAAATTGCATAATCATCTTACCCTTTTACAAGAATTTTTGACTGTATACCCCCCCCATAAAGAATGTACAATCAATTGAATATATATTAATTGTACTCTATACCTTTATAGCGGACAACTATTTTATTTTTTGAAATACCTCCCCCGACTCAACTTCTCCAAAACCATGATGTGGACATGATTTCAGCCATTTTAATATTTCTTAAATGTTAGTTACATTTTGTAATATTAAGAAAAATTCCCATGACTTCGGCATGCCTGCTAACTAATTTTCTTGAAAAGCTGTCACTGTACGATATTCCAAATATAGAATAAACCATTTTTTCACATTTTTTATCCGCTAAATAATGTAGATTTTAATTACGCTTTTTGAAATATCATTACATATTCATGTTTAAAGATAAAAAATCCGCCAGCTAAAGCTCGATAACGCCATAGATTTGCTGTTTTTCCTTTTGCTCTTTCGTTGCCTTGAATATCTTTTACAATTATGCCTTTCAATTTAAAACCTAAGTTCATCATCTTTGCCATACATTCAAAGCCTAGAGGCTGAACTTCCGAATTTTTATAACTGTCCCCAATTATCAAAGCGGCAAATCTACCTTTTTCAAGTTTGTCATAACCGTTTTTAGCTACTTTTGCGAACAAATCATAAAATTCCTCGGTTGTGGCACAATTAGATAGGTCTTCTTTTTTATCTGAAAACTTTATTATATCGTCATAGGGTGGGTGAAGTATTAAAAATTGAGCCTTTTCTTCGCCCATAATTTCCAATCCTGCTTGGATTTTATCTCTTACCTCATCTGAGGCTGAATCTGCACAAATAATCCTTACATCAGTGACCAATTGTTTAGGAGTGAATTTTTCAGAAACTTTTTCTGCTAATTCATCTTTCAATTCAACACCGATACAGCGACGTCCCATATTTATTGCTTCTATTCCTGAGGTACCTGAGCCGAAAAATAAATCCAAGACTACATCATTTTTTTTCGTAAATCTTTCGTACAATTGCTGAGCTATTTGAGGGATATAATTTCCATGATACTCGTTGGAATGTCCGTTTTCTTTTAATCTTGAAGGAAATTCCCACAAGGTATCAGTTTTTATATGCTCGTAGGCTTTCCAGTTGTTTAAATCTATATCGCTGTATTTAGTCGTTTTTACAGGTTTAACAACTTGTAAATCAGCTTTTTTAACCGGTTTTAATTTTGTATTTGTCTTCACCCTTGCCAAGTCTTTTTCCCCCTTAAATTTGTCCGAGGATTTGAATATTTATGTCAAACTTATTTTGAAAAATCCCCTTGTATTTGTCATCTTATAGAAATGTTTCAAATTTGTAATCAATTGTTTAGATGAATTTGTTTTTGTTGTATTGTGAGTGTGAATGGAGGAATTATGTTCCTGGAACACCTGACTTTAAGCAACATATACATGATTACAGGATTTTTAATATCAATGTATTCATGCGTTTCAAATGATATAATCCAAACGTTAGGAACTTATTTAACATCAAGTAAAAAAATGCCAACTTGGTTAATTTGGGCTTTTACAAGTTCAGTATTAATAATCACAATTACGACAGGTTGGATTGTAAATAATGGAGATATGGCTTTCGGGAGGTTAACAAGAATACCTTTTCCAGAAACTTTTACTCTAGTACATGTACTACCTCCGATTATATTATTATTCTTGACACGTTATGGAATCCCAGTTTCCACAACGTTTTTAATATTAAGCATTTTTTCAGCTCAAGATATCAGTGTTATCGGAATGATTTTATCTAAATCCCTTATCGGATATGTATTAGCTTTAGTTGTATCAATTATTATTTATAACATTATCGCAAGACCACTTGAGAGGTATTTTTATTACACAGCTGATAAAAAAATATCTAAATGGTGGGTTGCCGCTAAATGGTTATCCACAGCATTTCTATGGTCACAATGGCTTATGCAGGACGCTGCGAATTTATTTGTCTATCTTCCGAGAAAAGCAAGTGCTCTTGATTTGTTCCTTGTATTAGCTGCATTTACAGCTTTTATGTGGATTGTTGCTTATAAACGAGGAGGGGAAGTACAAAAAATCGTTAAAATGAAAACTAATGTACAGGATCCGCGTTCTGCTACAATTATTGATTTAATTTATGCATTTTTGCTTTTATATTTTATTCAGCTTAATAATGTTCCAATGTCTACAACTTGGGTATTTATAGGACTGTTGGCAGGTCGTGAAATTGCACTGTACCACAGATTAAGATTTGAAAGCCCCAAAAAAATGTATAAACACATTTTAAAAGATCTCAGCAAGGCAACTTTTGGGCTTGTAGTTTCAATAGCTGTAGTTGTGGTACTTGTAAAATTCGATTTGGTAAAACAGTTTTTTATGTCACATTTTATGTAAATCTTGGGAATTGAAAGGAACATTCAGTTGGCAAGAATAAAGCAGTTATCAAAAAATTTAATTAACCAAATTGCTGCAGGTGAAGTAATTGAAAGACCTGCATCGGTAGTAAAAGAGCTTGTAGAAAACTCTGTAGATGCCGGGGCAAAAAAAATAAGCATTGAAATTACAAACGATTGCAGAAATATAAGAATTGCAGATAACGGGTGCGGAATTCACCCTGATGACATTTTATTGGCATTCACAAAGCATGCAACCAGTAAAATTCAAAAAGATGAGGATCTTTTCACTGTTATGACCATGGGCTTCAGAGGGGAGGCTTTAGCAAGTATTATTTCAGTATCTAAACTCACCTGCACCACACGCACTGCCGATTTTGAAACAGGCACCAAGGTACAATGTGAAAATTCTGAAGTCAGACAGGTCGAAACAGGCTGTGCAATAGGCACTATTATGGAAATAAAGGATCTTTTTTACAATGTACCCGCAAGACTTAAATTTTTAAAAAGTGCTTCTACAGAGTTTTCTTATATACAAGAGCTTGTACAAAATATTGCAATAATCAATCCTCAAATAGCATTTGAGCTTAAAAGGGACGGAAAAAGTATATTAAAAACAAACGGATTAGGGGACTTAAAAAGAACAATAAAAGAAGTTTTTAATGGGGAAGTCGTTGAAAATTTAAAAGAGGTATTAAAAACTGATCAATTAGCAGGAATGAAAATTTCAGGTTTTGTAAGCACTCCTGACTTTACAAGATCAAGCAAAAAAAATTATTATATGTACATAAATAAACGTACCGTAAAATGTCCTGTGTTTCAAAAGTCAATAGATACAGCCTATAAAACGCTTATCGCGAACGGGAAATATCCCTTTGTTGTTCTCAACCTTGAAATTCCGCCTGAAGATGTAGATGTCAATGTTCACCCGACAAAAAAAGAAGTCCGCTATAAAAATACCAATATGGTATTTAATTTTATTTATACGTCAATTCAGGCAGGACTAGCAAATTATGTCGAAAAGCCTCTAGAGCAAAAGGAGAATCTTGATAATTCACCCTATACAAATGACAATGAAAAAGTTATCAATATAAACCAACCTATAAAGAACGAATTTTTAGTAAACAAGACTGAAGATTCAATATATGTATCAGACAGGGCAATGGAAAAGTTAAGTCAAAGTATTCCACAGCCAAAGCCCCAAAATGAAATTACTCAGACAAGACTGATTGAGCACATAGAAAAGCCCGCAGAACCTGAAGAAAATATCATAGGTCAATATAAAAATACGTATATTTTAATAGAAAAAGATGACGGACTTGAGATTGTCGATCAACACATAGCAGAAGAACGCTATATTTACGAAAAACTTAAATCTGAAAAAAATATTATTTCTCAATTACTTTTTATATCTGATGTTCTAACCGTATCAAGCGAGGAAGCAGAAATAATTAAAGAAAATATCACAAAATTTGAAAAATTCGGCTATGAAATAGAATTTATAAAAGAAAACGAACTTATTTTCAGGAAAGTACCTCAGTTAATAGCAAAAGTAAATCCACAAGAAATTCTTTCTGATATTTTGGAAAATATTGAAGGCGATATTGACGGGTTAGAAGAAAAAATCCTTATCACTACCTCATGCAAAGCTGCTATTAAGGCAGGACAAAAGTTATCCACTTGGCAAATGCAAGAAATCATAAAAAAATGGAGAACTACTAAAATGCCTTATACTTGTCCGCATGGAAGACCAATTTCAAAAGTTATTCCGCACAAGCAAATCGCTTCATTTTTTCAAAGACAGACTTAAAAAAGAAGTTTTTCGTTGCCTGCATATCATGCTCTTACATGCCAAATCACCGCTTCACCGTCCTAATCAAAAGTTCCGGTACTTTATTGCAAAACTTGATTTAAGGAATTGTTAATTCGTAATTATATCTTGCGGAGGAATTTTAGGTGCTTGTTTTTGTTGTCCTTTTAGAATTACATTGATATTATTCAAATCTTCTTCCTGAGTAAATACATTATCGTCTTCTTTTTCGGCTTCATTATTTTGATTAATTTGAGCAATAATTTCCGGATTATCTTCAGTAGGAGCAGGCTCTATCGTTTGTTCATCTCCTACCGTAATAGCTTGAGCTGAAGTATCTTCACCTTGAGCTACCCTTTTATCCATAATACTGTTTCCAATATCTACGCTCTCAATCATATCCTTAATTTGAGAAGAAACCTTCTTCACAGACTTATCAGAATCAAATGTAACATCTTTTAAGTCACCGCCTGATTTAATAGAAGTTACAGCAAGATTTTTTCCGACAGTATTAGATTTTAAAAGATCAACCATGCCTGTAGCACCATCAAAAATATGGTTATTTCCGACGACAGCTCTTGATTTATGAGAAGATTCATACTCTGTAATTAAATCACCCACATAAGATGTATCATCTGCATAATCCTGGGCAATTTTGGCCTCCTTAGAAGCTGATTGCATATGTTTTGAAATTTCATCAAATTCTGATGTAAAATTTTCTATTTGCATAGAGGAATTTTGTACAACATTATTCATCATAAGCCCCAATTGACCATATCTTGATTGTTCATCATCAGTAAGCTCATCACCGTTCTTGACTTTATTATCCAGCTCCTGCCATTCATTGACCATATCTTGAATTTGTTTTAATGC
>CASGAK010000104.1 GCA_949299435.1 uncultured bacterium | reverse complement strand
TAATGATTTTTTAATTCTGATAATTTCAGCAGCCTGAATTTCAATATCAGTTGCTTGGCCTTGTGCACCGCCTAAAGGTTGGTGGATCAAAACTCTTGAGTGAGGTAGAGCCATTCTTTTACCTTTAGTTCCTGCTGCCAATAAGAAAGCACCCATTGATGCAGCTTGTCCAAGACAAATTGTAGATACATCTGCTCTTATATGCTGCATCGTATCATATATTGCAAGACCTGCTGTAACACTTCCTCCGGGACTGTTTATGTATAGCATAATATCTTTTTCCGGATTTTCGCTGTCAAGCAATAGCAATTGTGCAACTATTAAATTTGCAACCATATCATCTATCGGAGTACCTAAAAAGATTATACGTTCTCTTAACAGCCTTGAAAAGATATCAAAAGATCGTTCTCCTCTGCTTGATTGTTCTATTACTACAGGTACAAAGCTCATGATTTATTTTTCCTTTCTTATTTCATTATAGTATTATTACTATTTTGTTTCTACTTTTTCTTTTTTAGGTTCAATAAATTTTACCGTATTTTTTTCCATTAAGAAATCTCTTACTTTATCATTTAGAGCTTGCTGTGACAAAGAAGCCAATACTTCAGGATTTTTGCCTAATTGTTTCATCAAATCAGCTTGACTCATACCATATGCAGCACCCAGTTGTGAGAATTTCTTTTGAATATCTTCCGGTGATAATTTTATATTCTCTTCTTTAGCTATCTTATCTATTACTAAAGAATTTTTAATTCTTACCTTTGCATCTTCTTTAATTGTTTCAGTTAACCCTTCTGCACCTTGAGTTTTCTCTACAGCTTCCCAACTTAATCCTTGAGCTTGAAGTCTTTGCTTGTAATCATTGGTCAAAGATTCAGCTTCTCTATCAATCATAGATTGCGGAATTTCAACAGTTGCAGCTTCTATTACTTTTGCAAAAACTGCATTTTCTGAATTTTGTCTGTCACTGTTTTCTTTTTGATTATCCAAATACTTTTGAATATCAGCTTTCAACTCATCTACGTTTTTAAAAGGTCCTACTTTTTGAGCAAATTCATCATTTAGCTCAGGAACTTTTCTTTCTTTTATTTCATTTAATTTAATTTTAAATACTGCAGGCTGACCTTTTAACTTTTCATCATGGTATTCTTCGGGGAATGTAACTTTTATATCAAATGCATCTCCGATATTTTTACCTACAATTTGCTCAGCAAAACCTGGAATAAAGTTAGAATGACCTAAATCCAGCGGATAATTCTTAGCATCTCCGCCGACGATTTTTTCACCGTTGGCAGTGCCTTCAAAATCAATAACTGCAATATCAGTATCTTTAGTTGGTCTGCCTACAACAAGTTCTTGAGTCGCATATTGATTTAACAAATTTTGCAATGCTTTATCAAATGCATCTTCTGAAATTTTAGCACTTTCTACTTCTACATTAAGGTCTTTATATGCACCCAATTTAACTTCGGGTCTTACTTCAACTTTTACTTCTGCTGTCAAATCCTGACCTACATTAAATTCAAACTTTGTAATATAGGGCTGTGTTATAACATCTAAGTCATTTTCCTTAACTGCTTCTGCAATAGCTTTAGGCATCAAAGAGTCGATTGCTTCGTGTTTAATTCTTTCAGTGCCCACATGACGTTCCACAACAGCTCTAGGTGCTTTTCCACGTCTAAAACCATCTACATTTACATATTGAGCTATTCTTTTTGCTGCTTCATCATAAGCTCTTGCAGCATCTTTTGCCGGAATTGTGATATCTATTTTATAGATATTATCTTTTTCTTTTTCTACTGTAAATTTCATAATTTTCCCTTTTACTTTCTTTATATTATCTCTTTTTGGATTATAACGCAAAAAACTTTTTGTGCAAGTCCACCATTAATAGTATATCTGTACTTTTAGACGACTTGCCAATTAAAAAATTATGTGATACTTTTATCTTTATGGTAAGACTAATTAATAGGGATAATGCAATAAATATAGCAAGAGTTTTGAATATTATATTAAAAACTCAAGAAATTTTTACTCAGATAAAAAGTATTGAACACCCTGATGTCGGGCCCTGCATCTACGCTATGTGGCATGGAAATCAATTCTGTGTTTATGGAATACCAAACAGACATAAAGTAAATGTTTTGGTAAGTACATCAATGGACGGAGATATAATAACACATTGTGCTCACAACTTGGGATTAAAAACCGTAAGAGGCTCTACAGCTAGAAAAGGTGCTGTAGGCGGTACAATGCAAATTTTAGAACGAATTAAAGCAGGAGAATCTGCCGCGATTATGGTAGATGGGCCTAAAGGACCCGCTAAAAAAGTTAAAGGCGGCATTATAAAAATTGCAAAAATGGCAGGCGTTCCAATAATACCTGTTCATTGGTATTCTCCTCAGATAAACTTTATAAAGTTGCCAAGCTGGGATAGTATGAGCACTCCGTTATTTTTCACAAGAATTATCAATATCTACGGAACACCTATTTATATTCCTGAAGATATTGATTCAGAACAAGAGCAAGCCTATCGTGACAGAATAAAGCAATCACTCATAAATCTCGAGGAAAAAGCTCCTAAAATTTTTAAAGAGGTAAAAAAAGAGATACCATGGAAACTAAATCTGAACTTAAATTATCCGCGTTACAAGTAAATTCAATAACCGGAAATGTACCAAAAAACATTGACAAAGTCTATAAACTTATTGTAGAAAGCCTTGAAAAAGATTCTGACGTACTAATTTTACCAGAAGTATGGACTGTAGGTTGGAATTGCGAAGAATTTGCCAAAAGTGCTCAAAACTTAAAAAACAGCTCTGTAATTAACTTTTTATCAGAAATTGCATCAAAGTACAATATTCATATCATTGGAGGCAGTTTTATACGAGAAGCTGATGATGGAAAGTTATATAACAGTTGTCCTATAATTAATAAATCAGGAAAATTAGTTGCAATCTATGATAAAAACCATTTATACTCTTATAGCGGCTGTAATGAAGGAAATTATATCACTCCCGGGGAAAAAGGTCTTATTGTTAATATCGATGGGATTAAGACGGGAATCACAATTTGCTATGACATTAGATTTCCTGAAATTTTTCGAGAATATCGCAAAAACGGAGCAAAGATGTTTGTCAATGTTGCAGCGTGGGGAGTTGCTAAGCCGATACCTTGGGAAGTCTTACCTAAGGCAAGGGCTATTGAAAACCAAACTTATATGATTGCTGTCACTCAGTGCGGACCTATTGACCTTGCAAATTGGAACATTGGTCATTCCAGAATAATTAATTATATTGGAGAAACCGTTGCTGAAATTAAAGCTCAAAAAGAAGGTTTTATGGTTTCTTCCATTTCATTTGAAGATATGGAAAACTATAGAAATGAATATACAATCTTAAAAGATATAAAAGATAATTATGAGGTTAGAGTTTTATGAAAAAACTTCTTATAACAATACTTACACTAATTATAGGAATGGCTGCTTACTCTGCTCCGACTACTATAAGCAATGCTATAGAAGAATCTGAAATAAATAAAGATGCTATCTCTATATCAGTTAAAAATGCATTAACAGGTGATGTATTATATGAATTACATTCTAAAAAGCCAATGACACCAGCATCTACGCAAAAAGTAATTACAGCAACCGTTGCAAAAGATACACTTGGC
>CASGAK010000103.1 GCA_949299435.1 uncultured bacterium | reverse complement strand
CCCTCGCCTAATTCTCCTAAGACGCCGTATTTCTCTAAAAACTCTTCTAATGTATTTGATGTTTCATAATTTTTTGCATCTAATTCACTTACCAATATTTGTCCGGCTGAATTTATCAGACCATATTGATTTTTTAACTCTCCATATGTCGTCAAGGCTGAACCTGTCAATGACATGCTTATTTTTTCCCCGCTGCCGTCATAATAATTGTATAAATATTCCGTCTTATTCAACGCAGCTATATATTCATCACTTGCCTCTTGGGTTTTGTCAGACAATCTTATTTTGGCATTTGAAACATTTTGTGCCTCAAGCTCGATATGGTTTAATCGTGCCGTTATCGTCAGTAATCTCGCTTGTGATGCTGCCATTCCCATGTTATAATTAGCCTTTCCTATATTACTAAAAGGTAGAACGGCGATTAGACAACATTTCTTTAAATATTTTCTATTAATGTTACATTAGTTTACAAAGTTGGCTTATATTGATATAATCTATTTATGAAATTATGTATATTCCCCGGAACTTTTAATCCAATTCATAACGGACACATATATATGGCAGAATATGCAGCAGAAAATTTTGACATAAAAAAGGTCTTATTTATACCTGCACATGTTCCACCACAAAAAAAGAATTTTCCTGAACTAACCAAACATCGTTTTAATATGGTAAAGTTAGCAATTCAGAGTAATCCTTGCTTTGAAATATCAGATATTGAATACAAATTAAAAGGAAAATCCTATACATATTTAACGATTTTAGAATTATATAAAAAATATGATATTGAGGACAAAATAAATTTTATAATCGGTACAGACGCTTTTGAAAAGCTGGATAGCTGGTATGAAAGTAAAAAACTGAGAAAACTAGTTAACTTTATAGTATTTGTAAGGGAAAATGATTTTTATTCCCAAAAGTATGATAAAATGAAAGAAAAGGGTTACAACTTTAAATTTGCCCAAATGGGATACAACGATATATCCTCATCATCAATAAGAGAGAAAATTTCTGAGAACAAATCTTTAGATGGGCTAACTCCTAAAATTGTAGAAAGGTATATTCAAGAAAATGGTTTATACAAAAATTAACGAAAAAGATATTTTGATATGGTTAAAAGAAAATTTATCAGATGAACGCTATCTGCATTCATTAGGTACGGCTATATGTGCTAAAGACTTAGCAAAAAAATATGGATTAAACGAAGAAAAAGCCTATACTGCTGGACTTTTGCATGACTGTGCAAAATGTTTTACCAATGAAAAATTAAAAGAAATAATTGACAAAAATTTAGATATAGAGCAATGTGAAATGCTTAATTACAAAACTCTACATGCACCTGTAAGTGCATATATTGCAGAAAAAGATTTTGGAGTAACCGACAGTGAAATTTTATCATCAATACGCTGGCATACTTTAGGCAAAATTGATATGTCAGATTTTGAGAAAATTATATTTTTGGCTGACAAAATAGAGCCAAATACAAGAGACGAAAAATACCGAAATGAAGTTCTACAAATTTTAGAACAATCTAACGGTCTTAATTTAGCACTACTAAAATGCTATAAAGAAACCATAAAAAGTCTTGCAAAACGAGAATTAAAAATATGTTATACAACCATAAACATATACAATCACTTACTTGATACAAAATTTGTATCAGATACTTAATGAAAACTTATACAAAAGCTATTTTCATGTTAAAATCGGTTAAAAGAGGGTCTATTGATGAATGTATTGGAAATTAAGAATAATTTAGTTAAAATATCTTGTGAGGCAAATGATAAATTACTACTTGCGGGTTTTGTAATAATAGAAAATAATCAAAACCCATATGTAGCACAGATTGTAAGTTTGAAAGCCGATTGTGGGGTAAGCTATGCAATCGCAAGATTAATGTTCACTTTTGATAATGAAGGTATAGTAAAAAATTATAACGGAACAATACCTGATCTTAATGCAAAAGTAACAAAATTAACCTCTGCTGAATTACTTGATATCCTTCCGATAAAGGCACCAATAAAACTTGGAAAACTTGCTCAACAAGACTTTTTATTAAAAGTTGATCATTCTATACTGGAAAACAATCTTTTGATATGCTCTGACAGTGCTAAAAATACTGCAATTATACTTTCAAATTTTGCCAAACAATTGGAAAACAAAGCAGAAAGCTCAATAATTTTCGATATTGACGGCAAATACGAGGATCAACAAAAATTCATTTTCGGAAAAGACTTTAAACTTCCTCTTAATTTTGAAACAATTAATTTTATATATGGTAATGATTTAAATGACATAGACCCAACTAGTAAAGCTGTTATTCAAGATATATTTTTAGAAGTACAAGAATACACAAGATCAATACCAGATAAGTATATTCCTTTTGATACATTCATTGATGTTGTAACTCAGCAATATAAAGAATCTAATATCCCAGAACTGGCTCTTTTGAAAAATAAACTTCTTAAATATAAAGAGGACAATGTTTTTGCACAATCAAAATACGAAATTACAAGTCTTAAAGAATATATAAAAGATAATTACTCAACAATTTTAGATATTTCAAATGTAAACGCACAATTACAGAAGGAAATTATCTCATATGTATACTCCACTCTAGAGGACATGGGGGCATATATTTACTCTTTCGTAAAAATTAACAACGAAAACAGTGATAAAAAATTACTAAAGACACTCTTAGCAGAAAATAAAATCTACACTAATATTATATGTAACCACAACTATAAATATGTATATGAATTAAAAGAAAAAGTCGACAATATGATTTTGTTCATGCCTGAGACAACTCAGCACGATTTTGCTTCATATAACACATTTTTAAACAAATTAAATCACGATGAATTTATAGTATATGGAAAATCAACACAAATGATTCCTCTAATAGTAGAATTATTACCTATTGAAATTATTGAGGAACCAGACAAAAGTACTGTAGTAAATGAAGTTAATGAAGAAACAGCTACATCAAATCAAAAAACTGATGAAATTACCGCAGATGGCGATGAAAATAATGAAACACAAGCTGAAATTTTGCCGGCTCCTATAACTCCAGAAGAACCCAAAGAGGATTTTACTCAAAATGATGATACTTATACAGATTTATCAGACAGCATAGAAAGAATACCTGCTGAAGAAGAAAATTACTCAGCAATTTCAGATAATCCCGAAGATATTGAGCCTGAATATGATGATTTTGATGAAGAATTAAAAAAAGCGGACTCTGAGCCAACAGAAATATCAGAATTATCTGAGAATCCAAAAGATTTTGAAAATGAGGAGCTCACTCCTGAAATTATTGAAAATACAGAAGAGTCAAATCTACAAGAACCAATTTCAAATGAAAACACAATTATAATACCTAATGAAGAAAACGAAATTTTAGTAGAATCTTCAATTATAGAAGCAAACGAACCTGAAAAAACTCAAGATAATAAAATTAGCTTACATGATATTATAATCAATAATACAGTTAATAGTTACGAAGAAAACTCTATATTAGACCAATCTGAAATTACTGAAGAATTAAATACTAATATAGAGGTGACAAAAGCAAATTCAATAGATGAAGAATTAACTGCTGACAGTCACGATGCTGAAATAATAGATTCAGATATAGAAAATATGCTTAATGAGGATATTAATAAAATAGAACTCCCCGAAATTGAAATTAAGGAAAATATAAATGAAACATCAGCTCCCATTGAGTTACCTGAACCTGAAATTGATGCTCGAATAAGTGAAGACCTACAAACAGTTGAATTAAATAATAATGAAGAAGAATTATCCACCCAAGAACAGACTCCATATGAAAATACCTATATGCCAGAGCCAGCACCTTTAATGGCAGAAGACGAAGAATTAAATGACAATTTAATTGAACAAGTAGCTCGAGATATTGACCAAAATTTCATATACTCTAAAATTGAGCAGGATAATTTGGAAGATGAGCAAAATGCAGATACATTAACAGAAGATGATTTAAATTTTATTGACAATATAAACCAAGGAGAAAATGATATTTTAGAACCAGTTACAGAAAATCCTGAAATAATAGAAGATACGACTTCTGAAGCTGCCCCTGAGGAAGAATCAGCACAAGCAACCTCTGAATCTCAAACTCAACAACCTCAGGAACAACCGCCTGTAGTTCCTGTATATCCTGCAGATACACCAAAACCAACCGTACAACAGAATTTTGCACAAGGAGATCATGTAAAGCACCCTAAATACGGTGAAGGTATTGTAGAAAAAATGCTAAGATACGGTAACAAGACTTTGTGCTCCATAAACTTTATGAATGTCGGAAGAAGGCTTTTGGATCCGTCAATTTCTGAAATTTCAAAACATTAAAACTTGTAAAAAAGGCTTATTTAGGCTATACTTTTAACTAAAGAGAGGTAGAAATGGCAGTTAGAAAAGTTTTAAAGTACGGCGAAAAATCTTTACGCGAAAAATCAAAAGAAGTCCACAAAGTATCACGCAAAATTACTGATCTGGTGCAGGATTTGCTGGATACAATGTATGCACAAAACGGAGTGGGACTTGCAGCACCTCAAATCGGTGTGAATTTAAGAGTTTTTGTTATTGATGTATCATCTAATGATGAGCCGCTTAGACCTATAGTGTTTATAAATCCTAAAATAATAAAAAAATCCGGAGCTATTGTAAGTGAAGAAGGCTGCTTAAGTTTTCCTGAAGCATATACAAAAGTAAAAAGATACAAAAATGTTATGGTAAAAGCTCTTGATATTCATGGGCATTCTTTTGTTACAGAAGCAAATGACGGTAGTCTTTTAGCAAGAGCAATCCAGCATGAAAATGACCATTTAGACGGCATTTTATTCATTGACCATTGTATGAATCGTTTTGATACAGAATCTACACTTGAAAAATTTAATCTTCCGCCGCTAGAGGCCGACAAACTGCTTGAAGAACCTGAATTGGAGCAAGAACTAAATGACAATTAAAATAGTATACTTTGGCACTCCTAAAATTGCACTAAAATCACTTGAATACCTGTACAATTCTTCTGATATTAAAGTTGTTGCAGTAGTTACCCAGCCTGACAAACCTGCAGGACGCGGTAAAAAACTTACAATGTCTCCCATAAAAGAATTTGCACTATCACATAATATAAAATATTTCCAACCGAAATCAATAAGAAAAGAGCCTAATATACAAGCTGAACTGAAAAAGTTACAGCCGGATTTTTTTGTAACCTTTGCATTCGGACAAATACTATCACAAGAGGTGCTGGACATACCAAAGTATCACACAATTAACTTACACGCCTCTTTATTACCGAAATATCGGGGGGCAAACCCTATACAAAGGGCGATAATTAACGGTGATAAGGAAACCGGAATTTGTACAATGATTACAGAATTAGGTCTTGACTGCGGTGATGTGTGTCTTAAAAAGACAATTCCTATACCTGATACAATGAATTGTGAAGAACTTTTTGAAAAAGTAAGCAATTTATCGCCCGAACTATTGGAACAAACCTTAAAAGGCATTGTATCTGGAGCCATTAAACCAACTCCTCAGTGTGAAGATGGCGTATGTATGGCAAATAAGTTGGCAAAAGATGAAACTCTAATTAACTGGAGTAATTCAGCAGAAAATATCCATAATCTTGTGCGTGGAATTTATAAATTTCCAAGTGCTTATTTTATCCATGACGGGAAAATTATAAAAGTTATGGAAACAAAAGTTATAAAAAGCAGCATTTCAACACCTGCAGGCGAAATTATAAAAGTCAGCAAAGAAGGACTTGAAATGAGTTGCGGGAAAGATTGTATTATGCTTATAAAAGTAAAACCTGAGGGTAAAGGAGAAATGCTCGCAAGAGATTGGTATAACGGACTAAAAAACAGGTGATTTATGATTACAAAGGGGATTAGAGGGGCTATTACCGCAGAAGAAAATTCTACAGAGTCAATCAGGTCGGCAACTGTAGAGCTTTTATCAAAAATGCTTGAAGCTAATCATATTAGCGATTTAGATAAAATTTCACATATAATTTTTACGACAACAAATGACTTGAATGCAGCATTTCCCGCTAAATTTGCCAGATTAGAGCTGGGGTTTAATGATATTGCGATGATGTGCTTTCATGAGCTTGATGTGCCAAACTCGATTAATTTATGCATAAGAGTTTTAATCGTACTCAACTGTGAGGAAGATTTCAAACCTCAATTTGTCTACCTCAAAGGAGCTTCTAATTTAAGAAAATAAATTATCTTACTGATATAAACTTATGTACCTGCGGGATAAGTCGTACATTATTGTATTTTGACAAAAATTTATCCAATACAGACACTGCAAAAACAGAACTTATATCCATAGAATTACCGCTCATTTTAGGCTGTAATATTAAAAGCAGATGATGTTTTTGTGCAAGGGCAATACAGTTATCAATTTCTTCATCGGTAATATTTGCATCAAATACAATTTTTGCAAAACATTCTTTTTGCTTGGATATTTCAAAGAATTTATCATGAGCTTCAAAAGCATTCATCATACCAGTAGCACTTTGGAGTTTTATATCTGCAGCTATAATATCAATGTGTGAAATTATTTTTTCCAGCTCTACAGGCAATGTTGCATTAGTTTCCAAATAGATTTTGGTATTATGCTCTTTTAATTTTGGGAGGAATTTTTCTAAAAAATCAGCAGATAAAAGGGGCTCTCCACCTGTTAAAGAAACAGAATGAATTGTTTTCAAATCAAACTGGTCAATCAAATCAAAAAGCTCTTTTTGACTCAGTTCAAGACTTTCTCCCTGAAAATCGGTATCACAATAATGACATCTAAAATTGCAATTACAAAACCTTACAAATAGCTGCTTTGCACCAATATAAGGGCCTTCTCCCTGAATTGAGGCAAAAACTTCTTTTATTTTAACTTTTTCAGTTGATGAAATAATTTCTTCATTTATCATAATAAATTTTCTCTCAGACTTTCTCCTGAAAGGTTTTTAAGTTTTTTATACAAAATGATTTCATCTTCGCTAACCTCATCAGGGATTTGTATTCTTACAGTCACAATTATATCACCAACAAGATTATTTTTTTTCAAACCATACCCGGAAATTCTAAAGACCTGTCCGGATTTAGTGAGTTCGGGCAAAGAAAGTACAACATTCCCGCTAATTGACGGAATTTTGATATCCCCGCCAAGCACAGCTTCGAACGGAGATATCGGTACCTCACATAACAAATCGTTTCCGTCAACCTTAAAAAAGGAATCCGGCTCTATAGTAATTTTCAAATACAAATCACCGTTTTTACCGCCGTTTATTCCTTTTTTCCCCTCGCCTGTCAGCCGTAATTTTGAACCGTCTTTTACATTTGCAGGAATTGTCACATTAATTTTTTGATGTATGACAACTTCTCCACGTCCGTTACATTCGGGGCATTTTGTACCGTTTATAAATTTTCTGCCCTCACATTTTTTGCATATATTTGTATGTACCACATTAACTATTTTATGAGTACCATATATAGAATCTTTCAATGTAATACTTACATCTGCATAAATATTTGCTCCGTCTTGTTTTTTCAAGATATCTTTTTTTACATTCTGTTTTGATTTTTTAGAAAAACCGTCTATTATATCATTTATCACATCTGTAAATTGTTTTTCTGAATTATTAGAATAGTTTTGAGCATTAGAATTTGATTTTGTTTCTTTTTTAACTGATTTTTTGCCTTCAAAATCCGGCTCTGTTGCTTTTCTAAATGTCTTTCTATATATTTCAGAATTAGTTGAGCAATCAGCAGATTTAAAAAAGCCGTTTAATGTATCGTATTTTTTTCTCAAAGTTTCATCTGACAATACTTCATAAGCCTCGGTAATATCTTTAAAAATCAACTCTCCTTGAGGATTAATGTCGGGGTGATATTTACGAACAAGACGTCGATAGGCACTTTTTAGCTGTACCAATTGAACATCAGGGGTAACTCCTAAAATTTCATAATAATTTTTTCCACTTTTTAACATATTATATCTAATAATGATGGTTATAAAAATATCAAGTTAATCAGTAAATTTACAAATATCTTTTCTGTACTTTTTACCGCTAAAATTTATAACATCAATATTCTCATATAGCAATTCCCTTGCTCGGGTCAAAGTGGACGATGTTTTAGTCAGCACAATGGCTCTATCGCCTGTTGTCAAATACTCGAAAAATTCATTTCTTTTGGTCGAAAAATGATTTACACAAATATCATCGTCAAGCAGATCAATACCTTTTATGACAGAATCTTTTAACTTACCGCTTGATAGAACGCATGAAACCGAAGCTGAATCTGAAACTCGCAAAAATTCATAATCATCTGCAAATGATCCTATTGCACAGGCTTCAAAAAGCACATACAAATTATCTTCTAGTAAATTTAAAACAGCTTGACAATCATGGTCACTTAAAAAAGGTTTTAATTCCAAAATTGAATAACTACCATCATCTTTCAGTACACCCTCAATCCCGATAATTCCTAAATAAGGAGTACCTTTTCTGGAAAGATTTTCAATTATAGGTGCCGCAACATTTTCTAATAAGCTCATTTGGACTTCATATGAAAGTTTATAATCAGGACAAAAAGCTCCCATTCCGGGGGTTAAAAGACCGCCATTACCATCTGACATAAACTTATAATTAGCACAAGCTGTCAAAGGCAAGAAATGATAACCGTCAGTTATTATATAATATATAAACTCATGACCATATACAAAATCTTCTAATAAAATCTTTTTCGCACCTGACAAGAACAAGTCTTCAATGAATACAGAAGCTGTTTGATAGGTATTGCAAACTTGTCTATCACGTCCAGATGAACTTTCATCAGTTCTTATGACTAGCGGATAATCTGACTTTTTTATATATTCAAGTGCTAATTGGGACTTTTCAAAAATTCCAAACCTTGGAGTATTAATATGTAATTTGTAAAATAGTTTTTTCCCAAAAGACTTTGATATCGCAGCCATAGCACTTTGAGCTGAGGGGGCAAAAATCAACTGGCCATTTTGTTGAAACAATGTAGATATATCTGCCTTTATGGCACTTTCATCTGTCACAACTGTTAAATCAATGGCATTTTCCATTGCAAAATCCAACAATTCCGATACGGAATCCGGTCTTATATCCAGATTTTCTCCAATTTCCGCTGTTGCTGAATTTCCCGGTGCTATATAGATTTTTTCTATAAATTCATACTTTGAAAATTCACTGCATATTGCATGCGTATTTGCTGAATTTCCTACTATTAATATTTTCTTTTTATTATCTTTCATAAAGCTATTATAAAGAATTAAATTATTTATTTCAAGACAAATTCTAATACAATAAAAGAATGATTTTATTAAGTTATATAAATTTTTTTTTAAATTTATGTTATAATAGTGACAGTAAAAAATATATCATTAATATTTTAAATATAAATAGAGGGTTTAGTTAGATGGCAAGTTTAGTAAGTATATTATCAAATGCTTTTGCACCGCAGCAATCTATGTCAGTAAATACACCGACATTTACGACGGTTACTTCAAATAATAATCCATTCAATAACAATCCGTTCGTAAACTACAACGGAAACAGATTTAATAGTACAACTTATGCTAAAAACAATCCTGTACGTGGCGGGTATTTTGCCGGTTACTACAATGGCAAACAAAACATCGTAGGTCAAAGATTATTTATAGAAGTCTAGGTATTGGCTTCTATCTTTTTATATACATCATCTTTTAGTGCATATCGATAACAAGCATAAGCAAATGTTACTAGAATCAAAGCATAAGCTACAAGTCCAGAGTAGCTTATTTTGGTAGTTTGAAGTCCCACCATCGTTAAATAATCATCGCTGCATAGAAATATTTCAGCAACTAAAAATAACACATACGGGATAAATAAGACTTTCCATAAAATTTGTTTACCGAACTTTATATTAAAAGCAAATCCTACTGTATAGAAAAACCCAATAATCGGCATGCAAATAGCAATATAATCCCAAACATTATATATTGATATTCCTTTTGCAAATATTGCATATACATTATTAACAAATGAAGTTAGGGAAAAATACAATAAAAACATTTTCCAATACGGTTTTTCCACACAACACAAGGTATCATAATGCTTTTTATATTTAAAAAATGCGAAAATAACCGGTAAAGACATCGTAATATAGACCAATGCAACTACAAAAATTAAACGCATCAAATAAGGCATCATATCAGTTTGTCCGGAAACTTTTAAATGAAATGCAATCATATCCAAACCTGATAATATTGCTAAAATCGTAATTGATATTAAAAATAGAACTAAAAAAGCAAAAATACCTTTCGCAGCTTTATATGAATAGAGTCTTTTTTTCCAGCCTAAAGAATAAAAAAAGCCCGAAATAAAAACAAAAAACAAAGATAAAATATACCCTGCTGAAATACTAAATTCTGATAATTTAAATGTACTTACAATACCTCCTGTCTGTAAAAACAGAAATAATAAAGTTACCAGTACAAAAAATATTTTCCAAATCATTACTCTACTCCTTAACTTTAAGAACTAAAGTAACACATATATCAAAATTTGTAAATTATTAAAAATAAACTTAATATTAATAGATATTTAAAGTATAATTTTAAGTGATAGAAGTAAAAAGGAACTATTCATGATTTTATCAGCAGCAATTACAAAAATTAAAAATACGCAAGCATTTATAAACTATTCAAGAATGTGGCCCTATGTAAAACCATACTGGTTTAGGGCGTTACTGGCAGTATTAATATGTATCCCAATAGGATCTTTAGATGCCATAATAGCGTTATCATTAAAGCCATACATGGACTTGGTCATGGTTGAAAAAAGTGTTCAATCACCTTGGTATATACCATTTGGTATTGTCGCATTTACATCTATTCAGGGTATGCTAAACTACTTGGCAACTTATTTAAATACTTGGGTAGGAGGTAAGATAACAAATGATTTAAAATTTAGCCTTTACCAAAAAATGCTTACTTTAGAAACTGCCTATTTTGATACAAAAAAATCAGGTGATATTGTATACAGATTCAATAACGACGCAGACCAAGCATGCTCTGGACTTCTTGATAATCTAAAAACTTTTGTATCAAGACTTTTCTCTTCAATTTCACTTGTTTGCGTTCTACTATATAATTCTTGGCAACTCGCATTAATCGCCATATTTATACTTGGCTGTGCTTTTTTACCGCTTGCAAAAATCAGAGAACGAATAAAAAGTGTTATGGATAAATCAGTCGCTGCAGGATCTACAATTATTACCGCTTATAATGAAAGTTTTGCTGGTAACAAAACCATTACATCATATAATTTAGCAGATTATCAAAAAAATAAATTTAAAAATAATCTAAACAATATATTCAGTCTAAAAATTAAAATGATTCAAAGAACCTCTTGGCTATCACCAATGATGCATGTAATCGTGTCTATAGGAATTGGTATTGCAATAGGCTACGGAAGCCATCTTATTTTAACTAAACAAATAACAAGCGGAAACTTTGTCTCATTTATTACTGCTCTAATAATGTTGTATACTCCGATTAAAAATTTGGGCAATAATTTCAATTCAGTACAATTTTCATTCATGGCAATAGAGCGTGTATTCGGACTATTAGAAAGCACTCCTAAAATTAAGGATAAAGAAAATGCTTTAGAACTTAAAGAAGTTAATTCGACTGTTGAATTTGAAAACGTAAATTTTGAATATATTAAAAACAAACCAGTTTTAAAAGATATTAATTTGGTTGTAAACAAAGGTGAAACTATAGCTTTGGTAGGAAACTCCGGCGGTGGAAAAACAACTATAGTAAGTTTGATACCAAGATTTTATGATGTAACTTCTGGAGCTATCAAAATCGACGGAATTGATATAAGAGATTACACACTAAAAAGTTTAAGAGATAAAATTTCAGTAGTGTTCCAAGACAACTTTTTATTTTCAGGTACGATAAAAGAAAATATTTTATTAGGTAAACATAACGCTACAGATGAAGAAATAGAAAAAGCCTTAAAAATGGCTTATCTTGATGAATTTGTAGCAACCCTCAAAGATGGACTGAATACTCAAATCGGGGAACGCGGAATGTTATTATCCGGAGGGCAAAAACAAAGAGTCGCTATAGCCAGAGCTTTTATAAAAAATGCACCGATTGTAATTTTAGATGAAGCAACATCTGCACTTGATAACAAATCTGAAGCTATCGTACAAAAAGCAATTGATAATTTAATGGTGGATAAAACTGTATTCGTAATTGCTCACAGATTATCTACAATAAAAAATGCTCATAGAATAGCTGTAATCAATGAAGGTATACTAGCAGAGCTTGGTACACATGAAGAATTAATGCAAATTGAAAACGGCACTTATAAAAATTTATATGAAATGCAATTCAGACATCAAAAAGACAATACAAAAGAACTTGTTGGTGTATAGTATTGATTATATTAAAGTAAAAAAACTCAAAAATCTTTAAACTGAAAAAAGTGAGGTATAAATGATTTATCCAATAAATTCAATTTTTACAAATAGTAGTCAATATAAACGTATTTCACAGACTCCAAATACAAAAATAACTTTCGGAGAAATAGATGATAGTGGAAATTATAAATATCCATACTATAGCCCTCAAAATTATGAATTAAAAAATAGTAAAGAATGTAAAAAAGCTAAGATTGAAGCAGAGTATATTAAAAAATTTTCTGATTTATGTAAAGTCGCAGATGAAATAGACATGGATAATGCAACTTTTTGGGAATTAGAAAAAAAACTTTCTGAAGAAAAAGCAAATGAACTAGAATATTTTAACGATTAATAATTTAAGGAATATTTAGCCAAAAATTTAAAATTAAACTTGAGTTAAATTTAATTGTTCCAGTAACCACATTTTTCTGCCAATACTATTTCCGGTCTTATAGGCCTCTACTTCCAAAGCATTTTTAAGATAGTCCTTTGATATAGTCAATAAAAAGCCGTTATTACTTGGTTGTACATAATTTTCCAAAGCTTCAATATAACTCATAGCGTGCTTACCTTCTGCTGAATTTATATCGATCCTTGGTGCTCTAGAAGACTGTTGAAAGACTTTTCTAATAACCTGGCTATAATTGTTATCATTAAAATCGTTTTCAACCATCTTTACAATTTTTTGCCGTGATTTTCCCTCATTCTGAGTAACTAAAATATTTATCATTCTGTTTTTAATCGCTTGAATATATCTTTCAATACCAAAAGTTCTAATCATAATATCACTTTGTTCAAAAAGCATCTTCTGAGGCAGAAAGATACATTAATAAAGGTTTATT
>CASGAK010000102.1 GCA_949299435.1 uncultured bacterium | reverse complement strand
TGTTTTTGAATTGAGGTTAATTTTTTTTTACATGAGCTTTTATTTTAAAGTATTACTGTACTATCATGAGAAAAATGGGAGGAAAAGGCATGGCATTGACTAAGGAAAAAAATCCGAAAGATACAAATAATAAAGATTTACACTTGATTCCGCAGAATACCGAAGCGGAAGAGGCTGTATTAGGTGCAATTTTAGTCAATCCTGTCGTAATTACAAAGGTTGTAGAAGGTCTAAAGCCTGAGAGTTTTTATAAACCTGCGCACAGATATGTCTATGAGGCTATGCTGCAGTTGTTTAATTCCAATGAAAGGATAGATATCGTATCTGTTTCTAACGTGCTTGATTACAGTTCAAAATTGGAAGCTGTCGGTGGTCGTCCTTTTATAAATGATTTGGCTTTAAATGCAATCAGTACGGCGAATATTGAGTATTATGCGAAGATAATTCAGGAAAAAGCAATAAAAAGGGCTTTGATAAATGCCGGCAGCGAAATAGTATCTTTTGGATACGATGTCAATCCTATTGACCAGTCGCTTGATCAGGCAGAAAAGCTGATATTTGATATTGCATCAAAAAAGGCTACAACAGACCTTGTGCATGTAAAAGATTTGGTCTTGAATACTTATGAAAAGATTGAATACAGGTATGAGCACAAAGATGAATTGATAGGGGTTCCGACAAGTTTTTATGAATTAGACACTATGACCAGCGGATTACAGAAGTCGGATTTAATTATTCTTGCAGCACGTCCTTCTATGGGAAAAACCGCTTTTGCTCTCAACATTGCTCAAAATGTTGCGATTAAAGCTAAGACTCCTGTAGCGATTTTCTCACTTGAAATGTCAAAGGAGCAATTAGTACAACGTATGCTATGCTCTGAGGCTGAGGTGGATACTCAAAGATTAAAAACAGGTCATATGCAAAGTAAGGATTGGGAAAAACTTGCAGATGCCATGAATTCTTTTGCTCAGGCACCGATATACATTGATGATACATCAGGTTGTACTTTGACCGATGTGAGAGCAAAATGCAGAAGATTGAAAATGGAAGAAAAAAATCTCGGACTTGTTGTAATTGACTATCTGCAATTGATGGAAAGCTCAGGCAGAGAAGATCGTATGCAACAAATTTCGGCGATTTCAAGAGGTCTGAAAACCCTTGCTCGTGAACTGGACGTGCCTGTAATTGCACTTTCACAGCTTTCCCGTGCGGTAGAATCCAGAACGGATAAACGTCCGATGTTATCAGATTTGCGTGAATCAGGTGCGATAGAACAAGACGCTGATATTGTTATGTTCATTTATCGTGATGAGTATTACAGAAAAGGCGAAGGTGAAGAGGACGAGGCTTTGAAAGCGGCTAATAAAGGTGAGTCTGAAATTATTATCGCAAAACACAGAAACGGACCTGTGGGTACTGTAAAACTTCTTTTCCAAGGAAATATTACCAAATTCAAAAATCCGATAAAAACAGATGCTTTTTAATCGTTAAAAATAAACAGTTTATGTAATTTTACTCCAAGTGCTTTTGCAATAGCATCAACTGTATCGACAGTAGGTGAGCTGTAACCGTTTTCTATTGCACTCATTGCACTTCTGCTTAAATTTGAAAGCTCTGCTAAATGGTTTTGTGTTATATGTTTTTTAATTCTTTCAAGTTTAATATTCATGCCTACTTTAGCAGCTGTTTTGCATAGTTTACTCTTCATAATCAACTAATTCTATAATATTGACAAAATTAAGTAAACAAAGTAAACTATACAATATGTATAGTAAACAGTACTAAATATGAAAGAGAAAAATGAAAATTTTATTGACTTAGTTTTGGAAATCACCAATCTGACAGAGATTTTAAATGAGTATGTATCTTATTTGATTAGGGGCGTAAAAGATTATTATAATATTTCTGCATTAACGAAAATTATTTCAGAAAAATCAATCCAGTTTAGCAAAATTTCTGCTAATGTTTCTGATGAAACCTAAAAAGTAACTCAGATTTATATTTGTGATATACTTTTCCTGATGATTAGGGAGAGAAATTATGCAAAAAATAATCGAATTGGTAAAAAAACACCCCGAAATTTCTACGATAGTAGGATTGTTAGCAGCATTTTATTTTATATTTTTCCATAATATCGGGAATTATCCTCTTATGGACGTTGATGAAACAAGATATGTCGCAATTGCGAGGGAAATGTTTCACAGCAAAGATTTTTTATCACTTTATTTAAACGGGGATTACTTTTTTGAAAAGCCTCCGCTTTATTTTTGGGGTGAGTGTATTTCATTTGCAATTTTTGGGAAGGTAAATGAGTTTACTGCACGTTTTCCGGTTGCATTGTATGGTATGTTAACTTGTTTCCTTTTGTATTTTACCGGAAAAAAACTTGTATCGAGAAATTTTGGAGCAATTTCAGCTTTAATTCTTGCGACAAGTATGGAATTTGTAATTCTTGCCAAGTTTGCAATTTTGGATATAGTGCTGGCTACTTGTACAGCTTTTTCAATTATATTTGGATTTATGACTTATTTTTGTAAGGAAGAAAACAAAAAATATTTTTGGTGGCTGTTTTATATATTTTCAGGTTTAGCTGTTATGGCAAAAGGAATCCCAGGATTTGTAGTACCATTTGGCACTATGTTTTTTGTGTCAATTATAAGCAGAAGATTTAAGGAAATCTTTAGACCGCAATATTTTTTAATCGGTTTTTTGTTGTTTTTTATAATAACAATTCCCTGGCATGCAATTATGTTGAAAATGCATGATCCGAGATTTTTTGATGAATATATAGTAAAACATCATCTTCAAAGGTTTGTAAATTCAGAAGAAGTCGGACGAGATCAGCCATTTATATTTATGTTTTTGACATTTTTGTGGGGAATTTTACCTTGGACATTTTCTGCAATGGCTGCAGCTTTTTGTAAAGTCAGAGATAAAATAATTTCTTTTGTTAATCAGCAAAAACAACTAAATGGTTTTGCTCAAAAAGTAAAATTGTTAAATCCATTCATCAATTTTGATTTTGAAAAGTTATCAGTTGCTGAGAAATTACATCTTTTTAGCTGGATAGCATTTTTGTTTATTATGCTTTTCTTTTCAGTATCCAGCACAAAACTTATTACATATATCTTACCTATATATCCTTTTTCAGCCATAATTTTAGGTTTTGTATGGAAAAATTATATTGAAAAAGGCAGGTATGAAAAGTCAATAAATATATCAGCGGGGATTTTTGGCGGTGCCTGTCTGATAGCAGGGATTGCGACGATGTTTGAAAAGTTTGTACTACCTGCCCAAATCCATGAAGATTTTCTTGTTGTGAAATGGTTTTGTATCATTTTGGTCCTTGTTATGGGGATTGCTACATTTATTATTTTATACAAAAAGAATAGAGTAGCATTGTTTCTATCATACATAGTATTTATGGCAATTTTATCGGGCTGGGGCTACAAACTGTTTTTCGAAATGGACTACAGATTTGGTCAAAATGATCTTATGAAAATGGCAAAAGATGCAAAAATTAACGGACATAAACTTGCGACTGTCGGATTCAGCAGAAGATTTTCAATTTATTATTACTATGAAAATGAAGTCGGATTTTATGTAGGGGACGACTATGATATGGTAGATGAGCTGCTCGCTGATGATAAAATGCGTATAATTGTCAGAAATGATGATTTGAGGATATTAAGACAGCAACAAAAGGTCACTGTAGTTGAAAAAGGTAGAAAATATTCTTTAATAAAAGGAAGATAAATTTAAAAAGGCGGAATTTCCACCTTTTTATTTTCGAAAAATTAATTAGAGGCAAATTTTAATTTTGCAAAATAAAAAGCGGTTATAAAAACCGCAGATAGTTATATATTAACATCAAGTAAATGTATATTAAAAATTTATTATTTTATTTATGTAAATCAAAAAATCTTTTTTTGATGGAGTGTCTTGATTTTGCATCAGTGTGCAACTATTACAAAATCAGGCATAAGAGGTTTAGAAAAATCATTGTACAATTTTTAACCTTGTTATGTCTTTTTCGAATATAAATAAGAAACCCTTAGCTTCTGCACTCCAAAAAGATAAACTTCCTACAGAAGTAAGTAAATGATAGCATGGATTTGAAAAAAATTCAATTATAAAATTCTGAACAATTGACAAACCTTAATATATTTGTTATACTACTAGTGTAGTAGGAATTTTTAAATAAGTTTTAAGATAGTTTTTTAAGAAAGGATTTTTATTAAACTTTTCATTTTTATGATTATGTTATAGATAGTTGTAATCATTTATTAGAGCCATCTAAATGGGGTATTGTATTTAGTTTGGATTTTAGTACAATATTTTAAGGAATGTTAACATATATAAATAATAAAGCAATAAATAATAATCAGTAGTTTTAAAAATAACAACAAATTGTAGAAGGTCATGGAAAAAAGTAAGCAGGTTAATAAAGACAACTTAAAGGCAGACAAGCCTAATATATCAAACCCTTTAAGTAATAGGGTGTCGAATCCTATTGCTGATAGTGGAATAGTTGCACGTATTAACAATTTTAACGCACAAAAGACAAATAACAGATTATACAGTGGCTATGTAAGCAATACTGTATCTAAAAAGACATCAGATTTAGTTGAATTTATTACCATGCTAAATTCTGCATTAAAGGGAAAAAAAACATCTTCAGATATGTTTATGGCATTTCATGATGTCTTTACAGAGCGGTTAAATTGTCTGTATACTGCATTTGGGCTGTTTCATGAAAAGTCAAATTGTATAAATCTAAAACTTCAAAATAAATTTGGCAGTACATATTCATCAAAAATATTTATGTCAGATGAATTTAACCCTGTAGTGGAAAGTTTCAGAGCATCGTCAATAATTAAAAGAGAAGATAATAAATTCCTCAACATTCCATATCTTCAAGAGTCATCATCATTTATATTACCTTTAATTTCAGTTAATCAATGTATAGGAGTAATGGTAATCGGTATGGACGCAACCGAAGCTGAGGCTTCGGTATTATCATTTATCTCTAATTATGCAGCAATGTTTATTCATAACATTACATTACAGGAAAAAGCGAATAAATATGATAATACAGATACCCTGACTTCTTTATATAATCATAGAGGTTTCCAAGAAGTGTTGACCTCAGAATTGCAAAGAGCGAAAGATAACAAAACACATCTTTCAATCATTATGATGGACGTAAACAATATCTCAAAAATTAACAGAGAGCTCGGTCATGCAAAAGGTGATGAAGTAATAAGACTTTTGGCAGATAAAGTAAAACAAAATATAAGAAATAATGACAAAGCAGGACGCTATGGTGGAGATGAAATTGCAATAATTCTTCCGGACACAAACACAGCAGATGCTAAGTATTTGGCAGAATATATCACATATACCCTATCTTGCTGTTTTGTAGATGATGTCGGGCCTGTAAAAGTTGCAGTAGGTATCTCAACTTATCCTGATTGTACCGAAAACCAGGAAAAATTACTTGTCTTGGCTGAGCAGGCAATGTATATTTCGCAGGCAAAAGGCTATAAAGAAGGAATGTCAGC
>CASGAK010000101.1 GCA_949299435.1 uncultured bacterium | reverse complement strand
AAGTCTACATGAAAGTTATTCCCCGGGAGAAATCATCGCTAAAGATAAAAAAACAAAGTCACTGACAATTGTATGTAAATGCGGAAATGCCTTAAAAATGGAAGATTTAAAACTTTGGGGATTTTGGATAAGACCTTTTACAAAACTTTTTATTAATAATATAAAACTAAACACAACAACGGATTAATAACCACAAACAGCACCTCACTGCCTGCTTTTTAAGCTCTTGCAAGTCTGCTCTTTGGCTTTCAGTCTAAGATACTGTCGCTCACTGGTTTTATCACTAGCATTTCTCAGTCAAATTTTACAGAACTGCTTGAAATTTAAAATTTAAAATTTCTTTCTCCACTATGGATTTTACTTAAATTTTTCAAAACAATATCTTTGATATCTGATTTTTCAAGAGATTCTACTTCTTTTTCAATAAGTTTTTCCCCCACAGATTTTGTATCTGCAGAGGCATAATCTTCTAAATATTCTTTTAAGGTCATAATCGCATTAGGGTGGCAAAAATTATGAATTTGTTGACTTTTACATATTTCCATAAATCTGTCCCCTGTTCTTCCGCTTCCATAGCAAGCAGTGCAAAAACTCGGGAGATACCCTAATTTCATAAGCCATTTGATAACTTCATCTAAAGATCTTCTGTCAGACACATCAAATTGAGAGGAATCCTCATCTTCAGGCATTGGATTAAAATATCCGCCGACACTTGTCTTTGAGCCGCCGCTAATCTGAGAAATTCCGAGATGGAGCAACCTTTCACGACATTTTTCACTTTCTCGCGTTGAAATTATCATGCCAGTATAAGGTACTGCAATCCTAATACAAGCAACGATTTTAGCAAAAATATCATCATCAATTCCATTGTCGAATTCTTCAGGATTAATATCATCAGCTTTTTTAATTCTTGGAACACTTATCGTATGTGGTCCTACACCAAATACAGCTTCTAAATGCTCTGCATGCATTAATAGTGCAGAAAATTCGTACCTATAAGATTCAAGACCGAATAGTACCCCTAATCCGACATCATCAATCCCGCCTTGCATAGCTCTGTCCATAGCTTCGGTATGGTAGGCATAATTATGTTTTGGTCCTGTCGGGTGCAATTTTTCATAACTTTCTTTATTGTAAGTTTCTTGGAATAAAATGTATGTACCAATTCCAGCTTCATGAAGTTTTTTATAATTTTCAACAGTAGTCGCTGCAATATTGACATTTACACGTCTGATTGCTCCGTTTTTATGTTTGATTGAATAAATTGTCTTTATGGATTCTAAAATATATTCAATCGGATTGTTTTGGGGATCTTCTCCTGATTCAATCGCAAGCCTTTTATGTCCCATATCTTGAAGTGCTATAACTTCTTTTTTTATTTCATCTTGAGTTAATTTTTTTCTAGGAATGTGTTTATTTTTTGCATGGTATGGACAATACACACAACCGTTTACACAATAATTCGACAGATACAAAGGTGCAAAAAGCACGATTCTGTTACCATAAAAATCTTTTTTAATTTGTTCTGCAAGAGCAAAAATTTCCTTATTTTTCTCTTCGATTTCACAATCCAAAAGAACAGCAGCTTCTCTATGAGTAAGCCCTTTTGCCAATCTTGCCTTTTCTAAAATTTTATCTATTAATTCAACATTATTTTTATTCTCTTGAGCATATTTTAAAGATGCTAAAACTTCTTCATTGTCAATAAACTCTTCGGCTTTGCATGATTTCGGATTATACACAGCTGCCACCTCCCTTACAAGAATGATACAACCGTAAAAATAAATTTACAACAAATAATCTATGCAACCACTCCGCCGCCTATTAAATGACCGTCATTTAAATCATAGATTACACCGGCTTGACCTGATGTCACAGAATTTACAGGTTCATAAAATTTTATATCAGCAAAATTATCAAAAAGTTTAATATGAGCCTTCTTTGCATTCATATTGTACCTGATTTTTACCATTGCATCAAACTCTTTTGATGAATTTTCATTTATTGGATCCACAATATTTAAATCAAGAATTTGCAAATTATCTCTATAATTATCTTCTTCTCTTCCTAAATACACAATATTCTTTGAAGCATCAATCTTTATCACATACAAAGGATAAGGTGCTGCAATACCGATACCTTTTCTTTGTCCTATTGTATATTGATAACAGCCATCATGCTCTCCCCATTTTTTATCAGTTAAAATATCAATAAATTCCCCGCGTTTTATACCAAACTTTTCTATCAAATATTTCTTTGCAGTCATTGGCTTTTGGATAAAACAGATATCTTGACTTTCTTTTGATGATTTCGTCGGTAGATTATATTTTTCTGCTATCTCCCTTACTTGAGCTTTGGTATATTTTGCTAATGGGAAAACTGTTTTTTTCAGATGTTCCTGAGTTAGCTTGTATAAAAAATACAGTTGATCTTTATGCTCATCTGCCGCTGGATATAATCTAAAGATACCATTATTTTGAATAATATTTGCATAGTGACCTGTAGAATAAATATCAGCACCTAATTTTTGCACAGCGTAATCAAATAATTCGCCCCATTTTATAAACTTATTACACATGATACAAGGATTCGGAGTGCGACCATTTTGGTAATAATATTCAAAATAATCAATAACTTTTTTTTGAAAACTCTCTGTTGCATCATATACATAATGCTCAATACCTAGAGCATCAGTAACATTTTTAGCATTTTCAATCACGAGATCAGCTGATGGGGAATTTATCATTTTACCAGTCAAGCCAATTACATCATACCCTTGTTGCTTTAACAAAAAGGCTGCAACAGAACTGTCTAATCCACCACTTAACGCGACAACCGCTTTTTTACCATTCTTTTCCATATAGAGATTTTATCATAAATAGTTAAAAAGTTCATCACAATTATCTTATACAAACAGGTTTGACATACCCTTTTTAAGCCGTAAAATTAGATTAGTTAAGGAGAGTTAGGATATGGAAATAAAATCAGTAATTTTAGCAGCAGGCAAAGGCACACGAATGAAGTCAGATACCCCTAAGGTTTTACATAAAATATTTGAAAAACCGCTTTTAGGGTACGTATTAGATAACGTAAAAAATATAACAACCGAGAACTTTGTAATCGTCGGACACCATGCTGAAGAAGTTAGTGATTTTGTTAACAAGAATTACCAAAATGCTAAAACAGTTCTTCAATCCCCGCAACTTGGCACAGGTCATGCCGTATCAATGGTATGTCCATCTCTTGAAAGCTACAAAGGACAAGTCCTTATTCTTTGCGGAGACACCCCTCTAATAAGAGAAGAAACTCTAAAAGCATTCATCGAATACCATACTTCTAAAGAATCTGATCTTACAGTAATGAGTACAATCTTTGAAAACCCGACAAATTACGGAAGAATAATTAGAGATAATGACGACTCTTT
>CASGAK010000100.1 GCA_949299435.1 uncultured bacterium | reverse complement strand
TAAATATTAGCTTTATTTTTATACTTATTTAAGGTCGCTTAATGTCTGAAATATTTTTTATATATTGACATAGGACTTTATACGTCCTATAATTTAATTAAGAGTTGAAAAATTTATTAGCCTCAGGGCTAAAATATGGGGGTAATACCTCTATATAATCAGCATTTTACAATCAGACTTTATAATTCCAATTTTTCAGTTTAATTAACCGAAAAAAACTTCAAACTATTTTATCGTTCCCGATAAAATAAGCGGTGGGTAACCACCGATTTTTTTTTACATATATTCAATTTACAATTTTGCGTTCTAATCCGGAAAGTTATTTTAAAAAGTCAAATTCCGTATTCCGGTAAAGACCATAGAAATATTATATTTATCCGCAGCTGCAATTACTTCTTTATCTCTTATTGAGCCTCCGGGTTGAATTATTAACGAAATTCGACCTTGAGCTGCAGCGTTGATACATTCTCCAGCCTGAATCGCTTCATCTACAGCCAATATGGCATCTTTAGAATTTTCACAAGATACGTCCATTGCTTGCTCTATAGCTGATACCAAATTTGTATGCCCTTGGGTAATTGCTAACGTCTTAAAGTCTTTTGCAACTAATGCTGAATTTGTTCTTGCATGTTTTACAATCTTCCAGGCAAAAATAGCATCTTCCAACTGTTCTGCTGTCGGTTTCACTTTAGTTACAACCTTGAACAAATCTTTATCTAATTCACTTTTATTACTTTCTTGCACCAATGCCCCAAAGGGTGTCAATTTAATTTCGTCTATAATCATTTTTCTAAAATTCTTTAGTTCTGTCATCAATCTGACAATTTTTATATCTGAATGTTTTTTCAAATATTCCAAGGCATCTTCTTCAAAATATGGTGCAACTACAACTTTTACAGGCATTGAGCCTAAATGTTTGGCAACTTCAAAGTCAACATTTTGCGAAAATGCAATAGTTCCTGAAAAAGCAGCAAAAGGATCGCAATCAAAGGCTTTTGTATAGGCTTCAAATATATTTCTTCCAAGTGCCATTCCACAAGGTAAATTATGTTTGACAATTGCCACAGCACTCACATCATAAAATTCGCTTATTAGATTTACAGCTAATGACAAGTTTAGAATGTCATTATAAGATAGCTGCGTATCATTTAACAGTCTATAATCCGCCATTTTTTCAGGCTTATACATTGACGCCTTCTGATGAGGATTTGCTCCGTATTTAAATTCGTAAATTTTTGCCATATTTAGCAGTTTACGCTCATCTTCACCGGAATATACCCCTATTTTTTCAGCAATAGCCTCATCATAATCTGCCATATATTGAAATGCTTTTAATGCTAATTTTTGCTTGTCATACGAGTTTACATATATTGTCTTGTAAAAATCCGATACCTCAGTTACGACGATAGTATCTTGAAAATCCTTTGCTGCTGCTCGCAATATTGAAAAATCAAGTATATTTATTGATTCCATAAACTGTCTTATATCATCTGTTTTTTCAACAATATCTTCAACAGGGCGAAAATTTATTATTACCATATCAAAATTTTTATGGACAAAATTTTCCATAAATGTCCTCGTGTAAAAACCATCTGAAATTCCTAATTCGGAAATATCAATTACATTCAATCCTTTTTTAACAAGATATTCTAAAGTTGCACCTGATGATACTATTTCATAATTAAACTTCTCATTCAAAACCTTTATATAATCAGCTATCTCTTCATAATTATAAACACTAACATATACTTTTTTCATAATGATGACCTCATACTTCAAATCAAACTATATCATACTTTACAAGCACGTGCAAGTATGCTTTTTATATTTTTGTAATCATTTTTCTTCAAAAGTCATATTTTTCTTGAAATATATTTTTATATCATGTATAATTTTCTTAAAGTTATCAGTAATAAAAAGAGGAATATGATGGTTAATAACAGAATTACAGAAGGTGTAGGTAAAAAAATTGTTGATGCTCTAAAAAAGCAAAATGATGTCGAAATTTCACAGACTGAAATTAATAACGACCCAATGGCTGAAGAACCGATTATGCTTAATGAAACAATGCCACCTTTTGAGTTCATAAACGATATACCCAAACATACAAGTGAGCCTACGATGTCTTTTGAAAATTTCACAAGCGAACCTGCAAATAAACCATCTTTAAATACAAACTTTAACACTCAAAACACAGAACAACCTCCTATTCAGCAGCAAATGCCGCAACAAAATAACAATTCTTTTGCTAATGACCTTGAAGGTCTTGAATTACCTGCAAATGTTGAAATTCTAAGACAATTAATAAATAAAATTCCATCAAATGTTTCAAAACAAACAGGAGCCCAAATTATAAAACAAACAATGGAAGCTCTTGGAATTTCAATGAAAAGTGTCTTGCAAGAAGCTCAACAAACTCAAGAAGGACTTAACGCTACAGCTAGAGAATGTCAAAATAATATTGCTGAATACAGACGTCAAATTAATCTTCTTGAAAGTCAGACTCAAAAATTAAACAGACAATATTCTATGTTAAATGACATCATTAGTCTGTTTATTCAAGCCGGTAACTAGTTATATCTGAATGATTGTCCGATACCTTGATACAATCTGCTTCTGCAGGATTCAAGTTCTGTTGTTACCATTTGAAGTCTTGTTTGATATTGAACCATTTGCTGTTCAAGTTTTTGCTCTAATGCTTTGAGTTTTGCCTGACGCTGATTGAGTTGTTTTACAATGGGTGAATCCGGAGAATAGTCGGTACCAACTTGCATTAAATCACTTGCTGCTTGAGTCAAACCCATTCTTGATTGGGTTACAAGCTGGATTTTATATTCCAAATCCATCTTGACGTTACTCAAGTATTGCATTCTGATTGTATCGACTATGACACCCATTTTACACTATTCCTTATCTTGTTTCGTTAAGATTGTTTCCCTTTAAAAATGTATGTTGATTGTTTTCTGCAATCAATTGTTCCATTTTTTTGAATTGGTGCATATGATAATTCAATCTGTATTGTGCCATCTTTCGTTTCTTATTCATTGTAAGAAAGTCCTTGAGTCCTTCTACAAATGAATTGATCATTGCTTTTATGGGATTTTTCCTTATTAGGAAGTTTTTTGAATATATTGCGAAATCTACAAATCGCCTCATATTCATCTCTAAAGTATCTCGAAACATATTATTCCTTTACACTTTAGAC
>CASGAK010000099.1 GCA_949299435.1 uncultured bacterium | reverse complement strand
TTGTGCTGCGTGTGGGTGTTCGCGTCCTGCATAGATTTTTAATTTTGTTAATTGTTGTGCTCCTAATGTATTGTGAGGCAACATACCTTTAACTGCTTTTTCTAATGCAAGTGTACCATCTTTTTCCATTAATTCGTTGAAACTTGCACTTTTTAATCCGCCAGGATAGCCAGTGTGATGGTAATAAATTTTATCAGTTTCTTTTTTGCCTGTTACACGAACTTTGTCTGCGTTGATTACTACTACGAAATCGCCTGTATCAACATTAGGTGTGTATTCAGGTTTGTTTTTTCCTCTTAAAATATCAGCGATTCTTGTTGCAAGACGTCCTAGTACTTCGCCTTCAGCATCAATCAAATACCACTTTCTTTCTACTTCAAGAGGTTTTGCTGAATATGTTTTCATGCTAATGTCTCCATTTATTGTTTTTTAGTATTGTACTTCTATTAGTGTCAATCCATAAGGACTGACTGTCTGTCCCGCTTTTTTGCGGTCTTTTGCCTCTAGAACTTTTTTCATATGTTCTGATGACAAATTGTGCCCTTCTATTTCTAAAAGGGTCCCGACTATAGCTCTTACCATATTGTAGAGAAATCTGTTACCTACAATATCAATAATTACTCTGTCGTCGTCGAGTCTTTTACACTCGGCTTTTTCTATAAAACAGACTTTGCTCGGGTTCAGCGATCCGGCACTTTTGAAACTAGAAAAATCATGTTCGCCAATTAAGTAATCTAATGAGCGTTGTATTCTGTCTATATCAATTTCATATTTTATTCTCATTAAATCTCCGTCATATGCATCTTTATTTCGCCTATTTATAAATTCATAACGATAATATCTGCGTTTGGCGGATTTTTGTGCATGAAACTTGTCTTCTACTTCCCTAAAGTCTCTGATAGATATATCTACTGGTAATATTTCATTTATTGAATAGACAAACTTTGAAGCAACAATAGGTTTATCATATTTAAAATGAACTATTTGTCCTTTTGAATTTACACCTTTATCAGTTCTTCCGGAAAAGACTGTTTTAATCGGTCTTTTATTTGATTCGGTGATTTTCTCACCTGTCACTGTGCAAATTGCTTTTTCTAAAATCCCTTGTATTGTTGGCTTGTTTATTTCTTCACCGTTTTCAAATTGTATTTGGCTTCCGTAATAATTTTTGCCAATATAACGAATTTTAAAAGCATATTTCATAATTAGCTTATACCAATTGGATTAAAGCCATTTCTGAAGCATCTCCACGGCGGGGTGGAAGTCTAAATATTCTTGTATATCCGCCTTTGCGGTCTGAATATTGTTTGCCGATTACTACAAATAATTTTCTTAGCACTGTTTGTTTTGCTAATTTTTTATCTGCTACCGGTGCTTCAAATACTTCGCCGGTTGTTAAATCCATAAATTTACCGGTTTCTTTATTATAGATGTGTCTTGCTGCTTGGCGGATTGCATGAAGATCGCCTCTTTTTGCAAGGGTGATAATTTCTTCCGCATATGGTCTTAGAGCTTTTGCTCTTGCCATTGTTGTTTTGATTTCACCGTGTACAAAAAGTTCAGTCGCTAAAGAGCGTAAAAGAGCATCTCTTTGATCTTTTGCTTTGCCTAGCGTATGTTTTTTTGTCATGTGTCTCATTGTCTTTTTCCTTTTATTTTATTATGTTATTTCTTTTTTAGAAACTGTGGGGTTGGATTGCAACCCCGCAGTTTTTATTAACCTATTTCTTCTTCGATTTCAGGATTTGGTGCTAAATCAAGTCCGAAGTGATGTAATCTTTCGATTACTTCATCTGAAGATTTTTTACCAAAGTTTTTGATATTTAACAAGTCGTGTTCTGATTTTTTGAGTAATTCAGCCATTGAGTTTATGCTTGCTCTTTTTAGGCAATTATAAGCTCTTACTGATAACTCAAGTTCTTCAATTGTCATTGAAGGGACATTTGAGTCTTCTTCTGCTTCATCTGTATAGCTCATTGTTGGTGCTATTACAGGTTGACCTGTGATTGCTGAAATTTGCATAAAGTGATCTATTAACAGATTTGATGCTTGACTTAGAGCTGTTGTTACTTCTATTGAGCCATTTGACCAAATTTCCAAGGTTAATTTGTCAAAATCAATTGAATCTCCTACACGTGTGTTTTCTACATTATAGCTTACGCGTTTGATAGGCATAAATGTAGCATCTATAGGTAATACATCAATTGATACGCCCTTTGAATCTCTTGGTACATCGTTTGCTATATATCCTTTACCTGTTTCTACAATCACATCAGCATGGAAACTTCCTCCATCAGCTACTGTACAAATTAACCAATCAGGGTTTACTACTTTTACTCCTGCTGGTAGTTGTATATCACTTGCTAATACCGGTCCTGGTCTATCAACGTCTATTCTTAAGTGTTGAGCTTCTTTAGAATCTGTTTTTACCACAAGTCCTTTTAGATTCAACATTACGTCGATTACATCTTCTAAAACGCCAGGGATTGCTGTGTATTCATGTGTTATACCTTCTATTCTTGCTGAAGTCACTGCTGTTCCTTCTAAACTTGAAAGTAATACGCGTCTTAGAGAGTTTCCGATTGTTGTTCCGAATCCTTTTTCTAACGGTTCAATTACGAATTTTCCGTATTGTGAGCCGTCTGAACTTGTTGTGGTATTAACGCATTTGATTTTTAATTCCATGTTTTAATCTCCTAGTTTTTTAATTAACTATTGTGGATTT
>CASGAK010000098.1 GCA_949299435.1 uncultured bacterium | reverse complement strand
TGATTGTAATGATTTTTTAAATAACTTGCTAAATGCCTTTTTTCAGGATTATAATACTTTCTTGGAAAGAGGCTTTGAATTTATAAAGCATGATTACCTAGCCCATGCAATGTTTATTGATAAAGAAGTTGCTGTGCAAGTATTTGATGAAACTAAAAGCGGTATTGCGAAATCAGTAGATGATAATGGAGCTTTGGTTTTAGAAAAAGATAATGAACAATTTGTACTTACAATAGGAGATATATTATGAATGGAGAATTTTTAGTACTTTTAGAACAAGGCTTTGCCCTTATGGGTATTGGTATGGGATTTGTATTCTCATTCCTAGTAGTACTTGTTTTTACTATGGGTGGAATGTCAAAAACAGTTCAGTTTTTGAATAAGCTATTCCCGGAAGAAGTTAAAGTTGTAGAAAAACCTGGTAAAAGAGCAAATGTTTCAGAAGATGAAGCTATTGCTGTAGCTATTGCTGTTGCTAAGGCTCAAGGTTAGTCAAAATAAGATTAATTATAAACGAAAGGATATAAATTATGGGAAAAAAACTTATTAAAGTTATGGATACCTCATTCAGAGATGGTTTCCAATCAGTTTACGGGGCAAGAGTATTTGTTGATGATTTTATTCCTGCTTTGCAATCTGCAGTAAATGCAGGTCTAAGACACTTTGAAGTTGCAGGTGGTGCGAGATTCCAATCTCCAATTTTCTACTGTAATGAAAATGCTTTTGAAACTATGGATAAAATCAGAGCTGCAGTTGGTCCTGATATTAACTTGCAATCATTAGCTCGTGGTGTGAACGTAGTAGGTCTTGATTCTCAACCAAGAGATATTATCAACTTGCACGCTAAAATGTTCAAGAAACACGGGGTTACAACTGTTAGAAACTTTGATGCTTTGAACGATGTAAATAACTTGATTTATTCTGGTCAATGTATTAGAGACAACGGACTTAAACATGAAGTTACAATCACAATGATGGAATTGCCTATCGGATGTGAGGGTGCTCATGACGTTGCATTCTATGAAAGAGTTTTAAGAAGTATTTTAGACGCAGGAATTCCATTCGACAGCTTGGCATTCAAAGATGCATCAGGTACTTCAAATCCAAGAAAAGTTTATGAAACAATCAAGAGAACAAGAGAAATTTTAGGTGCAGATGCTCACATCAGATTCCACTCTCATGAAACAGCTGGTACAGGTCTTGCAGCATATCTTGCAGCTCTTGATGGTGGTGCTGACGGTATTGACTTGTCAATGAAACCTGTATCTGGCGGAACCGCTCAACCTGATATCGTTTCTATGTGGCATGCGTTGAAAGGTACAGATTATGACCTAGGTGTTGATATTGAAAAGATTTTGGAAACAGAAGAAGTATTCAAAGATTGTATGAAGGATTACTTCTTACCTCCAGAAGCATTAGCAGTAAATCCGATGATTATCCAATCACCTCTACCTGGTGGTGCTTTAACTGCAAATACTCAAATGCTTCGTGACAACAATTTGATGGATAAATATCCTGAAGTTGTTGCAGCTATGAAAGAAGTTGTAGAAAAAGGCGGATTTGGTACATCAGTTACACCGGTTTCTCAATTCTATTTCCAACAAGCATTTAACAACGTAATGTTTGGTAAATGGAAGAAAATTGCAGAAGGTTATGGAAAAATGGTACTTGGATATTTTGGTAAAACTCCATGTGAACCTGATGCGGAAATCGTTAAAATTGCAAGTGAGCAATTAAACTTACAACCAACTACTGAAATGGTTGTTGATATCAACGATAGAGATCCTGAAAAAGGTATCAAAGCTGCAACAAAACGTTTAGAAGATGCTGGATTGCCAGTAAATGATGAAAACATATTTATTTCTGCAGCTTGCAAAGAAAAAGGCATTTTATTCTTAGAAGGTAAAGCAACAATTGGCGTAAGAAAAAATGCACCTTCAGCTGAAGCAAATAAAGAAGAAGCTTCAAATGGCTATACAGTTACTGTAAACGGTAAAAAATACGCAGTAGCTATTGAAGGAAACAAAGCTACAGTTAACGGTAAACTTTATGACATCAATGTAAAAGCTGGTATTGAAGCAAATCATTCTTCAGAAAGCGGAGAAGGAACTCCAGTTAAAGCTGCATTGCCTGGAACGGTATTGAAAGTTCTTGTAGGTGTAGGTGATACAATTCAAGAAGGCGATGTAATCGCTGTTGTTGAAGCTATGAAAATGGAAACTGAAATTAAATCACCTCTATCAGGTACTGTAAAATCAGTTGACATTGAAGTAGGTAACCAAGTAAAAACAGGTCAAGAACTTGTTACAATCGGTTAATTAATGTGAGTTAAGACTGCCTTTGCAGTCAAATGCAGAGGCAGTTTAAATAGATAGTAAAAGAAGGATAGAAAAATGAATATTGCAGACAGTTTATATAAACTTTGGCAGTCAACAGGTATCGCAAACTTTGTGCAGCCTGTAGATCCGTCAATTACAAGCGGGTTTGAACAATTCCTTCATCAATTCGGATCTCCGATTATGATTGTAATTTGTTTAATCTTGCTTTGGTTAGGTATTAAAAAACAATTTGAGCCGTTATTGCTTGTTCCAATCGCTTTCGGCGGTTTATTGTCAAACATTCCGGTAGCAGATATCGCAGGTCCTAACGGATTTTTGGGAATTATTTATGAAGCAGGTATTCATAAAGGCTTATTCCCATTGATTATCTTTATGGGTGTAGGTGCGATGACTGACTTTGGTCCGTTGATTGCAAACCCTAAAACAGCATTATTAGGCGGTGCTGCTCAATTTGGTATATTCGGTGCATTACTTTTAGCACTTTGCTGTTTTGGATTTACTCTTCCTCAAGCAGGTGCGATTGGTATCATCGGTGGTGCTGATGGTCCTACATCAATCTATGTAACAACAAAACTTGCTCCTGAATTATTGGGTGCAATTGCCGTTGCTGCATATTCTTATATGGCATTAGTTCCTGTAATTCAGCCGCCAATTATGAAATTATTAACAACAAAAGAAGAACGCCAAATTCAAATGACTCAATTAAGAGAAGTTACTAAACGTGAAAAAATCGTGTTCCCTCTAGTTGTATTAGGCTTGTGCATAATTTTACTTCCTGATGCTTGCCCTCTAGTTGGTGCTTTGACATTCGGTAACTTATGTAAAGAATGCGGTGTTGTAGATAGATTATCTGATACAATGCAAAATGCGTTAATCAACATTGTAACTATTTTCTTAGGTTTGTCAGTTGGTTCTAAATTATCTTCAGATCAATTCTTGACAACTCAAACTTTATTTATCTTAGTTTTAGGTATTGTCGCATTCTCTCTTGCAACTGCAGGTGGTGTAATATTTGCTAAGATAATGAACTTGTTCTCAAAAGAAAAAATCAATCCGCTTATCGGATCTGCAGGTGTATCTGCTGTTCCTATGGCAGCCCGTGTATCAAATAAAGTAGGTTTGGAAGCTAATCCGCAAAATTACCTATTGATGCACGCTATGGGACCTAACGTAGCAGGTGTTATCGGATCAGCTGTTGCTGCTGGTATTTTACTTGCTTTATGCAACTAATTTTTTACAATAAATATAAAAAGACCGCTTTTAAAGCGGTCTTTTTTATTAGATAACTATATCAATTTCTTTTTCTAATTCTTCTAAAATTGGTTTTGTTTTATTTCGAAGATCTTTAGGTGCTATGTTGGGGTTATTTTTTATAATTTCTTTTATTTGGTTTGTTGCTTTTTTAATTTCAGGATATTTATCTGTTATTTTCTTACCTATTATCTCGGCTAAATATTTATAGCCTCTATTCCCTATTGCAGTTTTTCCATGTAATTTGGTAATAACTTCTTTTGGTCCAGAAAATCCTTCACTGTAAAAAATTTTTTGAGTTGTTACTTCTAAAATTTTACCAGTTTCAAATTTTTCTCCAAAATATATATTGTTATTATTTTTTATATTCATTTTATATTTTTAAATCAATTTCATTTCCAAGTGTTCTTATTATTTTTTTTACATGGATATCTGTAATTTCACCTATTTTATCATTTTTTATGGTTTCATTTAAATTTTCGATAATTTTAGCCAGTTTGGGATTTTTATCAAGTAAAATTTTACCTGTAGATATGAATGATAAATACATTCCTAAAGGATTATCTTTTAGAGTAGCCATGTTTTTTGGTCCCATTTCTAGGACATTTTTAACTAATTTTAATCTTTCAATTTCATTTCCGTTGCTAAGATATTTGCCGGTTGTACTTTCTAAAACGCTTAATGTATTAAGTTTACAGCCGAATGTTTGATTTGAGGGGGTATTTTGTATTTGCATTTTTTTCTCCTTATGCTTGTATACATTCTTAAAGTTTGTCAATATTTTTTTTTGCTAAATCTATTAAAATTTTTGTAATAAAATTTAATTATAGAGTTTAAGGAGGGATAATGAAAAAAATTGCGGTTATGGGATCTGGAGAGGGAAAAAATTTTGAAGCAATAGTAAAATATTTTGCATCTAATAAATCAAATTTAGAGGTTGATATTACTTGTCTTTCAGATAATTTGAATGCAAAAATTTTGGATATAGCTAAAAATTTAAATGTAAAACATCGATATTTGCCGTTTGAAGAAAATGGTGAATATTTTTCCTCACATGATTTTGATTTGATAATATTGGATTATTATTCTAAAGAATTGTCTGTCAATATTTTGGAGTTAGGTAAATTTATTAATATTCACCCTTCATTATTACCGGCATTTAAAGGCAAAGATGCTATTTCAAGGGCGTTTGCAGCAGGCGTAAAAGTCAGTGGAATTACAATTCACAGCATGACAAATGAGCTGAATGGGAGTAGGATAATTGCTCAATTCCCAGTGTTAATAGGTAATGCCACTCATTTTGATGAATTTGAGAGTGAAATTCATAATCTTGAAAATAGAATATATCCGATTGTAATTGAAAAAATTCTGGAGGATAAAGTTTTTGATTTCAGTGATTTAATCGGTAATTCAAACTGTACTGGTTGTAATTCTTGCAGTGGTTGTTCATAAAATAATTATAAAGTATTAGTGCTTTTTTTTATTTAATAATGTATAATTTATATATACATTTGAAAGAGGGGAAACATGTCTATAGATGATGCATTGGTTATGATATTAGCAGGAGGCGAAGGAAAGCGTCTTTATCCTTTAACAAAAGATAGAGCAAAGCCTGCAGTACCTTTTGGCGGTAGATATAGAATTATTGATTTTGTGCTTAATAACTTTATAAATTCAGGTTTCTTTAAAATAAAAGTCTTGACTCAGTATAAATCAGATTCATTGAATAAACATATTACAAGGGGGTGGGCTTTATCACCTTTTTTAAATCAATATGTAGATCTTGCTCCTGCTCAAATGAGGACCGGTTCCGATTGGTATAGAGGTACGGCTGATGCAATTTATCAAAATGTTTTTCATATAACTGATGAAAATCCAAGGTATGTTTGTATTTTTGGCGGCGACCATATTTATAAAATGGACGTGTTACAAATGCTTGATTTTCATAAGTATAATTGTGCTGATTTAACAATTTCTGCAATACCTATTCCAATTGAGGAAGCTCATGAATTTGGTATAATTGAGGTAGATGATAATTGGCGTTTAACAAATTTTGTAGAAAAACCTAAAGATACTCCAAAATCTATTCCAGGAAATCCCAATTACTGTCTTGCTTCTATGGGAAACTATATTTTTGATAAAGATGTTTTGTTAAAAGCATTAAATGATGATGAGAAAATTGAATCATCAAGTCATGATTTCGGTAAAAATGTTATACCTATGCTCTTGGAGGAAGGCAAAAGGATATATGTATATAACTTTGCTTCAAATACTTTCCCTGGTATGACCGATGCTGAAAGAGGTTACTGGAGAGATGTCGGCAGTATTGATGCTTACTGGCAAGCCAATATGGATTTATTGGACAGTGCTCCTGAATTGAATTTATATTCAAGAGAATGGCCTATAAGAACTTTTAATTACAATTATCCGCCTGCCAAATTCGTTTGGTCAGAAGGTGATCGTGTCGGTATGGCAACCAACTCTATGGTATCAGAAGGGTGTATTGTATCAGGTGGGGGATTGTCAAGATGTGTACTTTCTCCGCGTGTAAGAGTTAACAGTTATTCTCAGATTTCTGAAAGTATTTTGATGGAAAATGTTGATATTGGCAGATATTCCAGAATTCGACGTGCTATTATTGACAAAAATGTTGATATTCCGCCTAATACTCGTATTGGTTTTAATAGAGAAGAAGATGAAAGACGCGGTTTTTACGTTTCCCCTGGCGGAATAACGGTTGTGCCAAAGGGGGCTATTTTATAAAAATTTTGTCAAAAATTTTAGTTTTTCCAAAAACGGATATTCCTTTTTAAGCATGATAAAAGAAGAAATTCGTTGTGTCCTTTTTGACAGATATATTTGTGCCATGCTTTTTAAAAATTTATTTTGTGCACTCATTACTATTGGGTGTTCAGATTTTGAAAGTTCATTGAAAAATTT
>CASGAK010000097.1 GCA_949299435.1 uncultured bacterium | reverse complement strand
TTCTTTTTATTTTTGCAGCCAAATCTATCAATGATTTGATATCCTCATCAGTTTCAGTCGGCAAGCCGAGCATTCCATAGAATTTTAGACCTTTTAAGCCATTTTCGACAGCTATTTTCACTGCATTAAAAATTTGATCTTCTGTTAAATTTTTATTAATCACTCTGCGTAATCTGTCACTTCCAGCCTCTATAGCAAGAGTTATATTTTTCTGCCCGCAAGCAACTAGTGTCTTGACCACTTCTGGTGTAATAGCGTCTACACGCAGTGAAGATACACTCATTTCAATTTTTTTACCAGAATCTATTTTTGATTTAATAAATTCTAATATTTCACTAAACTTAGGGTGTGCACTTATCTGTGCTCCTAGTAATGCTATTTTATTGGTGTAGTTTAATCCTAACTCGATTGCTGAAACAATTTCATTGTATGGCACACATCTGAGTGGCAAATTCATATATGATGCCAGGCAAAATCCACATCTGTTAGCACAGCCGCGTGAAATTTCTATTATAAATGTATTTTTAAAAAATGCATTATCGCTTATTATTGGTGTATACACACAATTATCAAGGTGTTTTGTTATTTTATTTACTACAGAAGTTTTACTTGTAGGTACATATATTCCATCAATATTTGAAAGTATTCCCAAAATTTCTTTTTTGGATTTAGCCTTATTTTCTTTACAAATTTGAAGTATTTTTAAATTTATATCCTCTCCGTCCCCTATTACTATAAAATCAAAAAAATCTCTATAAGGCTCAGGATTTGCACTGACAACGGGACCTCCCGAAAAAATCAAAGGAAATTCTTCATTTCTGTCGCTGGATTTAAAAGGTATGGCATATTTTTCCATCATTGAAAATATCGTAAGAAAATCTGTATCGAAAGTAAATGAAAAACCTAATAAATTAACTTCATTAATCTTATATTTTGTTTTCAATGTATCAGAACAGACCATTTCGATATTAACATCATTTAATTCATCTATTGACTTATACATCCACAAAAACCCCAATGAAGATAAAGCAAAAGATGTAATACCTGGAAATGCCAGCCAAGCTGTATACTCAGAGTTTTTAGAAATTTGCCTTTTGTATAAATAAATATCAGAATTACTCATTTTCTGCCTTTAACTGATCATTTTTTGCATTTATAGGTTTTATATATAATTCATCAATTAGCACGCACACTGTAGAGGCAATTGCTGGAGATAAAATTACACCCCAAAAACCTAAAAATTGTTCACATACAAACAGTGCTAAAAATATCGTAAGCGGGTGTAATTTCATGAATTTCCCAAACAGAACCGGTCTTACTATAATATTTGAAGCCTGCTGTACTACAAAGAAAGTCAATATTATCAAAGCTAATTTTAGAATACTCATGGGATATGCGACTAAAAGAATTACAACTAAAGCTATTGTCGGACCAAGAACCGGTACTATGTCCATAATTCCTGTAATCAAACCCAATAAAAGCGAATAATCCACACCTAAAATCATTAATACAATCATTTGCATTATGCCGATTGATACCATAGAAAGCACCTGTGCTCTTACATATCCACCGACTTTTCCGCTTATTGATGATAAAATCGAAACAGCTCTTTCTTTAATATTTGCAGGAAATAACTCTTTATATTTATTCACTAAATATTGTTTGTCGACTAATATATAAAAAATTATCATACCAATTGCTATACTAACAACGAAAAACTGGAATATTCCCATTGTTATATTCCAAGATTGGCTGAAAACGTTTTGTGCAAAATCAGGGTTTGTATCTAATATCGAATTATAACTTATAAGATCAGAAAGGTTATGCCCGTAAATTTTAAAGTTAGTTATATAACTTGTAAAGTCTGCAATTTTATCAGGAAAAACTTTTATAAATGTCTTTATTTCATTATATGCAATTGCGATTATTGGTGCAAAAAGTGCAAATACTGCTAAAATTCCACCAAATACCACTATTACTGACGCCAGTGTCCTATTATCTTTTAATTTTTTCTCTAATTTTTCAACAAACGGATCCAAAGCACAGGCTATTACATAAGCTGCATAAAAAAGCATTACAATTCCCGCAATTTTGGGAATAATGAATAACAGAATGATAACACCTGCTAAAAAAGCAATATTCTTAACTGAAAAAAATCTAGATAGCATAAAATCCCTTCTCCTTATAGCTCTTTTTTAGTTTATCATGAAATAGATTTTTATCAATTAGATTATTGTTTATATGGCAAAAAACAAATCAATTGTAAAGATATGTAAAGATATATACTAAAAAAGTCAATTATTATAAAAGTATATACTTTATATATTTAACGAGGACTAAAAGAATAGAGGTACAAAATGGGTTTCTTAACCGGTGCATATTTAAAAATGCAATCTGCGCGAATGAGACTTCAACTGCAAAACGAGTTGACGCGTATAGTTTCGCAGATGAACCGCGTGACCAAACAAATTGGTCAAGTGGA
>CASGAK010000096.1 GCA_949299435.1 uncultured bacterium | reverse complement strand
TATCAAAGAAGGTTGTAAGAAAGCTAAACCTTGCATCTTAGAACCTATGATGAAAGTTGAAATCGAAGTTCCTGAGGAAAATACCGGAGATATTATCGGTGATATTTCTTCTCGCCGTGGTCGTGTTGAAGGTATGGAAATCATTGAAGGAACAGGAATTCAAAAAATTAATGCTATCGTGCCTTTGGCTGAAATGTTCGGTTACGCAACTGATATCCGTTCAAAAACTCAAGGTCGTGGTACTTTCTCAATGGAATTCAAATGCTATGAACAAGTACCGGCTAACATTGAAAAAGAAATTATTGAAAAGTCAGGAGTTTCTTCTAAAGACTAGTTTCAATAATTTAAAAGATAAAAAAAGACCTTTTGAATTTTCAAAAGGTCTTTTTTTGTTCCAATTTTTGCTTTTATATTTTGGTAATTATTTATTTTGTTCTAGCCATAATTTAGCAAATAAATTTTTGTCACCAAATAATTTTTCATCTTTGAAAAAAGTTAAATCTAAGTTTTTTAAAGCCTTTGTAATTTTTTTGTCTTGTGTTTTATCTGCTAAAATTTCTACCTTATCAACTTGGAAATTTGCAGTGACTTGATTCTTTTTCACAATTTTAGAAAGATTATTGTATAAATAATCATTTTTTTTGTTACTACCAGCATTAGGTACAACAAATCTGGCTGTAAAAGCCGGATTAACATTTGGGGTTTTCATCTAAGATTTCCTTTCATACTTTTCTACATGAAAATTCTACCATGAATGAATTTAATATAAAATAAATATTTAAAATGTTTAAAAACTTAGCATAAATTAAACTAAAGTCTGAAAAGCGTGTAATAATAACACTTTTAAGTGGAAGAAAAGGTGAATTTTTGTAAAAATTACGACAGATGTAATACTAAAGATTGAGTAAATAATTTAAAAAAGTGGTATAATAAAATTAGAAGAGAAGAAAAATCCAACATATAAAAATAGCCAATAACATATTTTGTATATCAGCAAAATAGAAAGGCATATAGCGATGAGCAACCTACAATTTCACAACGATTTAGACAGATTGTTAGAAATTTTACCGGAGCGGGTAAGAAGATTGATGACCTATGAGCAGATGGAAGATGTTATAGAGATTGTTCTAGACATCGGACGAACGCCCGAGATTAGACATGCAACCGGCAAAATAGAATATATCGGAAATGATTTTGTAACAGATGAAGATATTTCATATATAACATCGCATATTCAAGAATTTACATCTGACAATCGTTCAGGAATCCCCGGAACACTCCACAGAATTAGTGCAATAAGAAACCGTCAAGGAAAAGTAATCGGACTTACTTGCAGAATAGGTAGAGTTGTGACGGGGACAATTGCTTGTATAAAAGATATTTGTATGATGAATAAAAGCATTCTTTTCTTGGGTCGTCCAGGGGTAGGAAAAACTACAAAGTTAAGAGAAATTTCACGACTTGTTGCAGACGAGTTAGGCAAAAGAGTTGTAGTTGTTGATACCTCAAATGAAATTGCAGGTGACGGGGATACTCCTCACCCGGCTATAGGCCATGCAAGACGTATGCAGGTAAGACAACCTGAGTTTCAGAAAGATATAATGATTGAGGCTGTTGAAAATCACACACCTGAAGTTATCGTAGTCGATGAAATTGGAACTGAGGCAGAAGCTCAAGCTGCAAGAACAATTGCTGAACGTGGTGTTATGTTGATTGCAACCGCCCATGGTAATTCTTTAGAAAGTTTGATAAAAAACCCTACTTTATCAGATTTGGTAGGTGGTATTCAATCCGTAACATTAGGTGATGATGAAGCTAGAAGAAGAGCCTCACAAAAAACAGTTTTAGAAAGAGAAAAACAGCCGACATTTGATATTGTAATAGAAATTTTGGATAGAAATACTCTTGCTGTATATAAAGATACTGCTGAAGCTGTTGATTATATTCTCAGAGGTTGGCCTATAAGACCAGAAATTCGTAAGGTTGATAAAGTATATGATTCACCACAGCAAACTGCTGTAAAAGAAACAGAATTACCCAAACAAACTCATACTTCATTTAATGAGATAAAGGAAAGTATTGACAAATTGGATAATATAACTCATCAAAATCCTTCAGACAGCTTGAAGTTTAGTTTTTCAAGACAAAAATATGTTGATGAAGTAAAGAAAATTAAAAAGATATATTTGTATGCCGTTTCAAGAACAATCGTAGAAAAAGTAATAGAACGACTCGATTTGAACGCAGAAATTACGCGGAACTTAGATGATGCAGATATTGTAATTGCTCATAAAAACTTTGCAAAAGGCGGTGCAAGAATTTTAAGTACGGCTAATGATTATAGATTGCAGATTTTCTATATAAAAACAAATTCAATGGCACAAATTCAAAAAGTATTGAAAGAAGCTCTTGATATAACAGAGACATCTGAAACTTTATTCGGATATTACGATGACGCAGAAAGAGCATTGGACGAAGCGAAAGCTGCAATCAATAAAATTTTGGCAGGGGCTGCCCATGTAGAGCTTTCTCCACAAAATCAGCATATCAGAAAATTGCAACATGAATTAGTCGAACAGCACAATTTAGAGAGCAAATCTGTCGGAGAAGGCTCAGAAAGACACTTGAAAATTATTGGTGGTACTGACTATAATCAGAAACTTGGCTAAAGTTTCAAATAAAATTTGCAAAAAAAATAAAAAACCTCTATAATAAAGAAAAAATTTTGGAGGTTTATATGAATAAAATTGAGGTTTTTACATCATCAACTTGTCCATACTGTACAAAAGCTAAAAAACTTTTGCAAATGCTCAATTTGGATTATACAGAACATAATGTAGATGATGATTTTGATGGTATGTGTGAAGAATTATCTACAACTTATGGAAAGCAAATTCAAACGGTTCCGCAAATCATAATTAATGGCCATTATGTAGGAGGATATACGGATTTAGAGGCTATTCATAAAAATGGGAAATTAAAAGAATTATTAAAATAAAAAAGCGACTCTTTATTAAAGAGTCGCTTTTTTTATATAGTGTCTGCTTATTTGTTTTCAACAACAGCTTGAGCTGCAGCAAGTCTTGCTTGCGGAATTCTGAACGGAGAACAAGATACATAGTCAAGTCCTATTTTATGGCAGAACTTAACAGAATCAGGATCACCGCCGTGCTCACCGCATACACCGCCTAAAAGATGCGGATTAACAGGTTTTCCTTTAGCCATAGACATTGCAACTAATTGACCAACACCTTTTTTGTCAATTGTTTCAAACGGGTTAGCCGGCAGAATTTTTTGTTCCACATAGCGTTTAAGGAATTTGCCCTCAGCATCATCACGAGAATATCCGAATGTCATTTGAGTTAAGTCATTAGTACCAAATGAGAAGAATTCAGCGTATTCTGCAATTTCATCAGCAGTCAATGCTGCACGTGGAATTTCAATCATTGTACCGAATTTATAATCAACTTTGATACCTTTTTCTCTCATTACGTTATCAGCGACTCTTACTAAGATTTCTTTCGCAACTTTTAATTCATTGACATGTCCGATTAGAGGAATCATAACCCAAGGTTTAACGTTAACGCCTTCTTTTTTCAAATCACAAGCAGCTTCAAAAATTGCTCTTACTTGCATTTCGTTAATTTCAGGGTAAGTTAATCCCAAACGGCAGCCACGAAGCCCCATCATCGGGTTAGATTCAGAAAGTCCTTCTACGATATGAAGAAGGTTTTCTTTTTCTTTGTAATCCTTGCCTAAAGCCTTTAATGTAGCAACTTCAGCGATTAAATCTTCTTTGTTAGGTAAGAACTCGTGAAGTGGCGGATCTAAAAGTCTTATAGTCATTGGTTTTTCACCTAATGCCTTGAACATAGCATAGAAGTCTGAATACTGCATAGGAAGAAGTTTTTCTAATGCTTCTTTTCTTGCTTCAGGAGTACCTGCGATAATCATTTTTTGAACCCAAGGTAATCTGTCAGGATCCATAAACATATGCTCAGTTCTGCAAAGTCCAACACCTTCTGCTCCGAATTTCAGAGCGTTTTCGATATCTTTAGGAGTATCAGCATTAGCTTCTACTTTCATTTCTTTGATTTCGTCAACCCAAGAGAAGAATTTGTTCCAGTTGTCGTCAATTTTTGCTTCTACGAGCTGAACTGCCCCTGCCATAACAATACCTTTTCCGCCATCTAGGGAGATGATATCATCTTTTTTGTATACGGTACCGTCACAACCTGTCAATGTGCCATTAGCAAGGTCGATTTTTAAATCTTCACAACCTGAAACGCAAGGTTTACCCATACCTTTAGCAACTACCGCAGCGTGAGAAGTAGCACCGCCTCTTAGTGTCAATACACCTTGAGCGACTGCCATACCATGAATATCATCAGGACATGTTTCTACACGAACCAAGATAACTTTTTCACCTGCTGCACCGCGTTCTGCTGCTTCTTCTGTATCAAATACGATTTTACCAACAGCTGCACCAGGAGATGCATTTACGCCTTGTGCAATTTTATGAGCTTCTTTCATTGCTTTTTCATCGAAGCAAGGAAGAAGAATTTGGTTTACGGAATATGGGTCTACAAGTTGGATTGCTCTTTCTTTTGTGATTATTCCTTCTTCAAACATTTCAACGGCAATTCTTACAGCAGCAGCTGCGGTTCTTTTACCGTTACGAGTTTGTAAGATCCACAATTTACCTTTTTCAATTGTGAATTCCATATCTTGTACATCTTTATATCCGTTTTCAAGTTTTTTAGCTATGTCAACATATTGTTTGTATAATTCAGGCATTTCAACTGATAATTCTGAAATATCTTTAGGTGTTCTTATACCTGCTACAACGTCTTCACCTTGAGCATTAGTCAAATATTCACCATAGAATTTATTTTCACCTGTTGCTGGGTTTCTTGTGAATGATACACCAGTTGCACAATCATCACCCATATTTCCGAATACCATTGTCTGTACGTTTACGGCTGTTCCGTAATTGTGATCAATTTTGTTCATATTTCTGTAAGCAACGGCTCTTGGGATATTCCATGAACGAAATACTGCTTCAATTGCTTCTTCCAATTGTATATAAGGATCTTGAGGAAATTCTTTTCCTGTTACTTCTTTTATTACATTTTTATAAATAGGGATTAAAGATTTCCAGCCGTCAGCTGATACTTGTGTATCTTCTTTTACGCCTTCTCTTTCTTTAACCTTTTCAACTTCTGTTTCAAAATATTTTTGTCTGTCCATGTCCCAAGCAACAGAACCAAACATTGTTAAGAAACGACGGTAACTGTCATAGCAAAATCTCGGATTGTTAGTCAATCTTATCATAGCTTCTACAGTATCATCATTCATACCTAAGTTAAGAATAGTTTCCATCATGCCTGGCATTGAAAGTCTTGCGCCTGAACGAACCGAAACCAAAAGCGGATTTGTTGTATCACCGAATTTTTTGCCGGTTTGTTCTTCTACATCTTTCAGTGCAGCCTTAACTTCGTCCATTAAACCTGCGGGCATTTTGTTTCCATGGTTGATGTAATCCATACAGGTTTCTGTAGTAATCGTCAATCCCGGAGGAACAGGTAAACCCAAATTGGTCATTTCAGCAAGGTTAGCT
>CASGAK010000095.1 GCA_949299435.1 uncultured bacterium | reverse complement strand
GCCTTCAATTCTTCCATTTTTTCTTCAGTTTTGCGATTTTGTTCCTCTTTTTGTTTTTGAATTAACTGACTCGCTTGGGACCAAAATGTGTAATTACCTGTATAAAGTTGAATATTTTTATAATCAATATCTGCGATATGGGTACAGACATTATCTAAAAATTTTCTATCGTGAGATACGACGATTACGGTATTTTGGAAGTTAATCAAAAATTCCTCCAACCAAGCAATCGTATTAATATCAAGGTGGTTAGTCGGCTCGTCCAGTAATAAAATATCAGGATTGCCGAATAATGCTTGTGCTAGTAATACACGAACCTTTTCACTTCCTGATAATTCACTCATTAAAGAATAATGAAATTCATCGGAAATACCTAATTCACTCAATAGACTAGCTGCCATTGCCTCTGCCTGCCAGCCGTCAAGTTCGGCAAATTCTGTTTCTAAATGTGCAACTTTAATACCATCTTCGTCATTAAAATCCGGTTTTGAATATAGAGCATCTCTTTCCTGCATAATATCATACAGTTTTTTATGCCCCATAATCACAGTATCAATAACTTTAAAATTATCAAATTCAAAATGGTTTTGTTTTAATACTGCAATTCTTTGCCCTTTAGAGATATGGACCTCTCCTGAAGTCGGCTCTATATCTCCAGATAAAACTTTTAAAAAAGTACTTTTTCCGGAACCGTTTGCACCGATAAGTCCATAACAATTTCCGGGGGTGAATTTTATATTTACGTTTTCAAATAAAGTTTGAGATCCAAATCTTACAGTTAATTTTTCCGTTGTTATCATTTCATTACCTTAAAAATATTTCGACTACTTTAAATTATAATATAAATATTTCGCTTTATCCTATTTTGCAATTTTGTGATTTAAAAAAACGATTTATAAAAAATAATAAAGCGAGGATAAAATGAAAGTACAGCCAATAAATTTTAAATCAGGACAAACGTTCAGATCAAAACCGATTATAAAACAGTCTTTTGCCTCAAAAACGAAAGATTTTTTAGAAGCCTCAGCAGTTGTCACTGCCTGTAGTATACCAATGTTTATTTTTATTTATTTGCATAAACTTTATGAAGATACTTTTAAAAAATAATATTTTTTTATGTATAATATTTTTGTAGCTCTTAAAAAAGAGGATATTGTATTTTGAAAAAAATATTACTGGTTATATTAACATTACTTTTTACTTCCCAAGTAAACTTTGCAATAGAAGATACAAAAAAAATTGATTTAAAAGAAGCTATTGAAATTGCAAAAGTTAACAATCTTGATATTCAAGCATCAAAAATTAATATAGACATTGCAAAAAATGAAATAAAAAAAGCGGACAGATTACAAAACCCTGATATAGATGTATTTTATAACTTCGGAAAGGCAGGAAAGGGTAATCCTCAACAGATAGGACTTTCTCAAAATATTGAAATAGGGAAAAGAGGAGCCAGAAAAAATCTTGCAAAAAGTAATCTGGTGAATACTAAAAATAATTTTTCTTTTGAAGAATTTGATTTAGGCATGGACGTAAGAGAGGCTTACATAAATTTAGTCGCGTCAAAATCAATTTTAAAAAATCTTGTAGGGCAGCAAAAATTATTTGAAGAATTGGTAGAAATTGCTGAAACAAAAGTAAAAACAGGTGAGCTTCCGGAAATTGATTTAATTCAGGCAAGAATAGCTCTTAACCAAATGATTACTAGAGTAAATTCTGCAAGAATGACTGCAAGAGCAAAGGGGTTAGAATTTAATAAAGTTATAAACAATAAACTTGAAGATTATGACAGCATAGATAATTTTTTCCCTGACTCAAAAGATTTTCTTGCAATGATGACGCCAAGTCCTGATAAAAAACTTCCTGATTTCGAATTTATTAAAGAAAATTCTGTAAAAAACAGACTGGATTTAAAAATAGCAAAACAAGAAATTGATATAGCTGAAAAAAAATTGTCTGTTGTAACAGGTCAAAGAATACCTGACTTGTTAATAAAAGCAGGATACGGATATCAGCCTGAGCATCTTTCTGATGACGGAACTTTCAGACCTGGAGCTTATGTGGGAGCCAGTTTAGTAAATCTTCCGATTTTATACAATTATTCACCTGAAATTAAAAATGCCGAACTTGAAGTGAAACAAGCTAAATTAAAATATGAATCCTGCCAAAATAAGGCTTTAAAAGATTTGCAGCGTTCTTATGAGCAGTTTTTAACTTCAAAAGATAATCTTAATTTCTATAACGAAAAACTTGTAAAAGAATCCCAAAATATGATAGAAAAATCTAAAAAAGATTATTTGACAGGCAAAGCTAATTTGACTTCTTTAATTGTTATGGAACAATCTTATGAGGAAATAATAGAAGGTTATACAAATGCGATTGCTGAGTATTATATTAGTTGGGTTGAGTTTTTAAGAGAAGTAAATACTGAAGAATTCGATTTTGAAACAGAAACAATTTAGGAAATTGTATGGAAAAAGGTGCTATATTTGATTTAGACGGAACACTCTTATATACGTTGGAAGATTTAAAAGACAGTGTAAATTTCGCACTTGTAAAATTTAATTATCCAACTAGAACCCTTGATGAAGTAAGAAATTTTGTTGGAAACGGAGTAGGATTGCTTATTGAAAGATCAATTCCTCAAGGGCTTTCCAATCCGAATTTTGAAGAATGTCTAAAATGTTTCAAGCAACATTACGCTGAAAATATGTATAACAAAACAAAACTGTTTGACGGGATTGATGAAATGCTTACAGAACTTCAATCAAGAGGCTATAAAATAGCTGTCGTATCAAATAAATTCGATAAAGCCGTAAAAAAATTATGTGAAAAATATTTCGGTAAAAAAATTGAAATCGCAATCGGAGAATCAGACGGTGTAAGAAAAAAGCCCGCTCCAGACAGTGTTTTAAAAGCTATGGAAATTCTTAATTGTAATCCTGATTTAACTTATTACATCGGAGATTCTGAAGTCGATATTGAAACTGCAAAAAACTGTAATCTAAAATGCATAAGTGTAAATTGGGGCTATAAAAATACAGATTTTTTAAAAGCTCATGGAGCAAATATAATAGTCCAAACCCCGCAAGAAATTTTAGAAATCTTGAAATAGAAAGTTTCTCATGTAATTAGATATTTTACTTGAGTTTTTGAAGCAGAAACAGAATATTTTCACCCAAATTTTTCATATTAGCCATAGCTTCCACATCTTCTGCAACTTCACCCTTATTGCGGCCAAAACCTAAATTCCAATATGTAGATCCAGGAATTATCATTTCTGACATTAACATCATGTGATTAATACTTGCTTGAATTGAAGTGCCTCCGCCTCGTCTTTGAGCTATTACTGCAGCACCGATTTTGTGTTTGAATAATTTGCCGTTTGCAAGGGCTATTACTCCTGCTCTGTCAATTAGTGCTTTTAATTCAGCTGTCATGTCAGAAAAATATGAAGGGGTACCAAAAATTATCGCATCTGCTTCAAATAATTCTTCTAATAAATCATTTAAAATATCATCAGAATATGCACATTTACGGTTTTGCAATTTTTGACAAGCCCAACAACCGCGGCAGCCATGAATATTCTTACCGCCAACTTGGATTATTTTTGTATCAATTCCCGCTGCATTTAGAGGTTCTAATGCGGCATTTAACATAATCTCTGTATTACCACCGGATCGTGGACTGCCATTTATTGCTATGACTTTCATTTTTATCTCCGATTATAGTGTGTATTCCATTAAATAATCGTCCATTTCATAACCGTTTCCTATTCGGGTTACTAATGGGTGAAGTGTTTTAAATCCCCATTTCTCATAAATTGCATGAGATTTAAAATTCTGTTTACTTACAGTTAGCTGAATTTTATTAAAATTATTTTCTTTTGTAATTTCTTTTATTTTTTCAAATGCAATTTTACCAAAACCTTTGCCTCGGTAATCTTTTACCATATAAAATTTTGACAAGAAAATGTGATCATTATTTGGATAATAACCAAAATACCCTATTTTTTGACCGTTTTCTACAATAAAATAATAGGTATAATTTTCCCTTTCAATTTGCTCTGTCAATGCCATTTCTGATTGAAATCTGTTTACCATATAGTAAATTTGCCCAAGAGTAATTATTGAATGCCAATATTCAAACCAAATATCTTTTGCAAATGCTGCCAAATCTTTTATATTATCTTTTTCTACTTTTATAAATTCTACCATTTTACCTCTATTTCCATTCTGCATTTATTATACATAATTCTTCATTATTTTCAAAATTTTTAAGCATATGTATTGTATGCAGCTCATCTACTATTTCAACTTGGGATTTAACCCTATATCCGTATTTTATTTCTTTTTTGAACACCATATCAAGATTTTTGATATGATGAGTGCTCTTGAAACCAAAATCTAAAGGTTCAAAACCCCATATAATATAATTACAGTTATTTACATGTCTGTTTACGTCAATGTCATCATAACGTATTTCAAAAGTTTTTTCAATATCTATGCGTTCGGGTAACTTAATTTTGTTAAATATTAAATCATTTTCTCGTTTTTGGAAACTGGGCATAGCCGGATTATTATCCAAGGCTTCGGATATATTCATTAATTTACCGTTGTCTAAGTCTACCAGTGCCCAAATACTTGCTATTTTAGCTGAAGTTTTTTCATTTATGCTAATTTCAAAATCTCTATATGCAAATAATTTGTTATACCCGCGAGGTTCAGTCTTTAGTACTAGATTATATTTTCCGACAGGGTATTCTTCAAATTCCATGCGATATTTTAAAAGAAACCATGCGAGATTTTTCTTTTTTATGTATGAATATCCGAAACCTAATTCTTCTGCATTTTGACTTGCCATATCCTGCAAAAAATTTAAAAGTGCTGATGGCTTTAATGCTAATTGATAATCCATTTCAGAATATTTTATTATAATATTTTTTTCATACATTAAAAAAATTCTATCATAAAAAATTTATTTGGGTTGAGTAGCAAAAAAAGTTAATAAAACGAAAAATCACTTTTACTTTAGAATTTTTAAGCTATTTTTATACGCTTAGCCCCATTTCATAAACTTTTTTTAATGAATCTGTATTATTTTGGATATCACCTACGGATTCTACCCCAGTTGCTAAAACATTGCCTTTTAATTGAGCTTTAGCAAAGCAGGATATCCAACCTTGAATTCCGTTTATTGCGATGTCTGCGGCATGAGAGTCTGTATCTGCTGCAGTTGCAAGAAAATATATATCTCTAAATTTATAATCTGAAGTGAATAAAGGATTACCTCTATCCAGTAAAGTTTTTAGTTGTCCTGACATTTCATAGTAATAAATAGGACTTGCAAATGCTATTACATCTGCATTTTTCATTTTTTCAACTATTTCATTTGAATCATCTTTGATTACACAAGTTCCAATTTTCTGACAGGACAAACAGCCTTTGCAAAATTTAATTTCCTTCTCTTGAAGTGTAATAAATTCTACATTATTTCCGCTTTTTTCCGCACCTTTTGCAAATTCTTTTGCTAAGACCTCAGAGTTGCCGTTTTTTCTTAATGTTGATGATATTACCAATACATTTTTTGACATATTTATCCTCCTTTATACTGCTATGAGTTCTCT
>CASGAK010000094.1 GCA_949299435.1 uncultured bacterium | reverse complement strand
GATAACGTAACAACTGTTATTTTGATTATGCCTGTGACATTCTTTATTGCAAATAAATTGGATATCAATCCGATACCATATCTTTTGACAGAAATTTTTGCATCGAATATCGGTGGTACTGCAACATTAATCGGAGATCCTCCAAACATTATTATCGGTAGTGCTGCAGGATTGTCATTTATGGATTTCGTAAATAAATTAACTCCTATTATTGCGGTCATTATGGTTGTTGTACTTACTGTACTATGGCTTTTCTTCAGAAAAGATTTACATACAACTCCTGAAAGAATGGCTGAAGTTGCAAATCTTGATAATTCAAAAACAATTACAGATTTCCCTTTAATGATTAGAAGCGGTATCGTTCTAGCATTAGTAATTCTTGGTTTTGTATTGCATGATATAACTCATATTGAAACTTGTGTTACAGCAATGCTTGGAGCCAGCTTCTTGTTATTGTTTGAAAAACCAAAAGATATTTTATGTGATGTAGAGTGGAATACAATCTTCTTTTTCATCGGTTTGTTTATAATAATTGGTGGTCTGGAAGCATCAGGCGGTATTGCGTTGATGGCTAAATGGATCTTGAAAGTTACAGAAGGTTCTCAATCTGCAACAGCTATGATTATTCTTTGGGCTTCAGGTTTCATAAGCGGTATCATTGATAATATCCCATATACTGCAACTATGACACCTATGTTATTAGAAATCAGAAATGTTATGGGTGCTGAATATACACTTCCATTATGGTGGTGCTTATCCTTAGGTGCTTGCCTTGGTGGTAACATGACTATTATCGGTGCTGCTGCAAACGTTATTGTATCTGAAACTTCAGCTCACCACGGACACCCGATAGCATTTATGAGATTTTTGAAATATGGGGTTATCGTTATGATTATCTCACTTGCACTAAGTTCAGCTTATATTTGGTTAAGATTTTTACATTAATAAACTGACTTAGATGAAAGCATAATGTAAAAAAAGTTCCCGTTTTTTATCATTTGAAAAGATAAGGACGGGAGCTTTTTTTATGAAAAAAATATTATTTTTTGATGTCGCAGATTATGAAGTTGAATTTTTAAAACGTGCTTGTGAGGGCAAATTTCAATATCAACTAATAAAAGAATCTTTAAACAGTCTATTTAACCCGACAAAAGAGCAGGAAGAAGCACAAATAATTTCTTGTTTTACGACTTCAAGAGTTCCAAATGAAATTCTTGAGAAGTTCAAAAATCTTGAATTGATAGCACTAAGGTCTGTAGGGTTTAATCATATAGATATTGACTATTGCAGAAAAAATAATATTTTTGTCGAAAATACTCCAAATTACGGGAACATGACGGTTGCAGAATTTGCTCTTGCTCTGCTTTTAGATGTTACAAGAAAGGTCACATACTCTGCTAATAATCTAAAAAATTCTATAGTAGATGCAAAATGTACAATAGGAATGGAAATCTTTGGGAAAACAATCGGCATCATAGGTCTTGGTGCAATCGGTGCAGAAATGGCAAGATTATCGCATGGCATCGGGTTGAAAATTTTAGGATACGATTTAAAAGAAAAAGAAGATTTGAAACAAAAATATGGCGTTCAATATACTGACTTTGAAACTTTAGTTAAAAATTCTGATTTTATATCACTGCATTCTCCACTTACTAAAGATAATTTTCATATGTTTGATAAAGAAATTTTTGCTATTATGAAGCCCAGTTCAATTTTGATAAATACAGCTCGTGGGGAGCTTGTAGATACTCAGGCTTTGTATAATGCGTTATCTGAGAAAAAAATCGCAGGAGCAGGACTTGATGTATTAGAAAGCGAAGATACTCTTACTGATGTTGAATATCTGGTTGATATCGGCAGAATGTCACCTCAAGCCCTGCAAAAGACTGTATTGAATAATCGTCTTATGAAATTGGATAATGTAATTATAACCCCTCATATTGCTTATGATACAAATGAAGCTATAAATAGAATTTTAAATACTGCAATTGATAATATAAATGCCTTTGTAGAGGGCAAAATTCAAAATAATGTATATTAATGTAAATTTTATTAAAGAATTAATTCTATCCTGCCGTAATTTGGGTATAGGTAGGGTAGAATGTCAAAAACGGAAAAGCAAAATAAAGAGCCAGAAATAACTTTTTTGAATGGTGTTTGGATATGGTTTAAATCGCAAAGACAAATCAAATCAGGAAAGGCCACATCTCAGACTTATAGTAATCTTGCTGCAATTTATTTAAATTATTTTATGTATAAACTTGCTTTTAAAAATGCACTCAAAGCAATAAAATTGGACAGAACAAATCCTGAGGCTTATTATTTAGCAGGTTTTAGTAAATCTTATTTGAAATCTAATCCTTTTTACGCGAAAAAATATTTTATAAAAGCCCTTGATCTCGGCATGAAAGAAAATTACATTCCCCTAGCTATGCTTGCGAGTATTGCAGTTCAGGAAGAGGACTTTGAAAGGTGTTTGGATTATAAAAAACAAGTTTTAAGTATTAATGAAGAAAATTCTGTTTTTTATTTCATGTGTACTTATGTCTATATCCAATCATTTATGCTAAAAGAATCTCTGGAATATTTGTTTAAAGGATTAAAATATTCTATATTAGAGCGTAAATGTCCTTTATATGGAATATTTTGTATAATACGTTTTTTACTTGAAAATTTTATAACTAATTACTATTACAAAAATTATTGCAGAGCCTATTATCTTCTTTATAGCGGGGAATCAAAAGAAGAAGGTGAAAAATTATTATTCGAAATTGCTGAAAAGTATAAAAAGTATAAAGATAGCTGCTATGAAGTT
>CASGAK010000093.1 GCA_949299435.1 uncultured bacterium | reverse complement strand
TTTTTATTTTTTCTTTTTTATTTTTTTTTAATTTTAAAATATTTTTTTCATATAAAAAATTTAAAAAACTTTTTGTGTTATATCCGATCCCATAGCAAATATCAAGAACTTTTATTTCGGAATAATTTTTGAAATAATTATCAAGCTCAGCAGGAAATACAAATTTTTCATACGCTTCAGATAGAGCACCATACGTAGAGTGGTAGATATCATCGGCTTCAGGACTAAACAGTCCAACAGATCCATCGTTTGTAAAATATGGGTATAATTCATACATAATACCCATTATAGCTGAACTGTTAAATCCGACTCAAATACTTTATATATCGCAATATTTGACATTATTTGTTTAAAAAATTCCTTTGTGATAGAATATCGGCAGTTGATTGTTAAATAGTTCAACATTTAAGAAAGTGAAAAAGAGGAAATATGAAAGTAAGCGTGAAAGTGCCGGCAACTACGGCAAACTTAGGACCCGGATTTGATTGCATGGGAATGGCACTTCCTATATACAATACGGTAACAATTGAAGAAACTGTTTTGCCTGGTACAGGGATTGAAATAAATGTAATAGCTGAAGAAAATACAGCTGATGAGCTTTCTTTAGAGCATATTCCAATGGACGAGAACAGTATTATTTATAAAGCAGTAGAGCTTCTGTATAATTCAATAGGGCAATCCCCAAGCGAGCTGAAAATTACAATACATTCACAAATCCCTATAGCAAGAGGTCTTGGCAGCAGTGCTTCGGTAATTGTAGGAGGATTATTGGCAGCAAATGAGTTACTCGGACGTCCTGCTGATGAAGCAGCACTTTTATCCATAGCTACTGAAGTTGAAGGTCACCCTGACAACGTTACTCCGGCTATAGTCGGAGGTCTTGTACTTACCTCCAGTGAAGATGATGGAAGTATCGTATATAGAAAGATTGACTGGCCTCAAGAGTGGACTTTAACGGTTTGCGTCCCTGAATATGAGTTAGCTACAGATATTTCAAGGTCAGTTCTTCCAAAAGAAGTTCCGATGGAAGATGCTGTGTTTAATGCAAAAAGATTAGGAATGTTTATTCATGCTGTACACACTAAGGATTCAAAGTTAATGAAATTAGCCCTGAAAGACCGATTACATCAGCCTTATAGAATGAAATTGGTGCCCGGACTAGAGAAAATTATCGAAAATTTAAAACATGAAGAAAATGTTCTTGGTTGTGTGCTTAGTGGTGCAGGTCCTTCAATTTTAATTATCAGTGAAAAAAATAACCTTGATAAAATTAAAGAAATTGTCAGAGAAACTTGGGCAGATTTAAACGTAAAAGCAGATATTTATACTTTACCTGTTGAAAATAAAGGGGCTCAAATTATCAATCTGGATTAGCACTTTAGTCAATGATTTCTTATTAGAAACAGGTAATACTAATTTTATGCGAATAAGTGTTTCAAATAATTGTATTGGTTGTGGTGCATGCTCTACAATCAGTCCTGAAGTTTTTGAAATATATCGAAACTCAGCTATTGCTGATCAAACTAAAATTTACGGTAATGAAGATAGTTGTATTGATGCGGCAATAAATTGTCCTGTTAGTGCAATTAAAATAGAAGAATACTAAAATCCCTCAGCTTTTGCTGAGGGATTAAATTTTTATTAACCTTGGCCGGTGTATTCAGGTACAAAGTCTTTTTGGCTAGATTTTTCCATTTGACTTGCAGCCTGTTCTTGACCTTCGATAAGTTTCAATCTGGATTCTATATTTGCCTTTTGTTGAGCTAAAGCAGTTTCCATATCTTTTAAAGGCTCAAGTTGAGTTTCTCTCATCATATCAAAATAATCAGCCCACATAGATTGTGCTTGAGCTCCCTGCCATTGAATTTGTTGTTGTGCATTGCTATATTGCTGCATTGCTACTGATTGTTTTTTATATGCTTCAGAGTTAGGATCTGTAAAAATACTACCCATTTTAGAAAGATCAACCCCTGCATATGCTGAGGCACCAGCCATGGCATTTTGTGCAGCTACCTGCATTTG
>CASGAK010000092.1 GCA_949299435.1 uncultured bacterium | reverse complement strand
TCGTTCATGTATATAATAATTTTAAATATTTACCCAAAAAGCAATTTTATGATGCTGAGCTTGATATTTTAGAAAATGATATGATACACTATGATTTGGATTTTCAAGTGCTTGAGCAGAAACATTTCCAATCTTTTGTTAAATGTGTGTCTCCTGCACAGATTGTTATTGACTTTAATCCTATTAGAGATAATACTATATTGTTAGATTTGAATTATAAAGTTACAGAGATCGATTCTCATAATATCGTTCCGGCTAGATATATTTCTGATAAGCAAGAGTATAGTGCTTTACAATTTAGAAATAGAATCTATAAAAATATTTATCCATTTTTTACCGAGTTTAAAGATAGGTTTGTGTCTAATTCCAGAGCTTATGAAGTTTTGAAAAAATTTATTGCGGATAAACTTGATAATTATGTTCAAGATAAAAACAACCCTAATCTTGATGTGATATCTAATTTGAGTCCTTTTATTAATTGGGGGTTCATTTCAGCTCAAAGAGTTGCCTTAGAAGTATATAAAAGCGATGCTTCCTATGAAAATAAAGAGGCTTTCTTGGAAGAATTGATTGTTCGAAAAGAGCTTGCTGATAATTTTTGTTTGTATAATAAAAAGTTTAAAAATTTTATGGCTGCTCCAGATTGGGCTATTAAATCTCTTAGAAAACATAAAAATGATTTCAGACCAACTATTTATTCTATTAAAGAATTAGAAAATGCAAAGACACATGATATTGTATGGAATGCTGCTCAAAATCAGTTGTTAACTTGCGGTAAAATTCACGGGTATCTCCGAATGTATTGGGCTAAGATGCTTTTACAATGGACGGATTCTCCTCATGACGCTATAGATTATGCAATTTATTTAAATGATAAATATGCATTTGATGCCCCTTCTGCTAATGGATATGTGGGGATTCTTTGGGCGATTGCAGGTTTACATGACAGACCATTTAAAGAAATTTATATATCCGGAAAAATCAGAAAAATGTCTTCAAAAATAATTTTAAAAAAACTTAAAAACGGTAGTTATCTTGAAAAATTTGCAATGAATAATTAGTTTAATTCTTTTGTTCTTTATTCCAATATTGGTTAATTCGATATAGATTTATTTTAAATGAAAAGCCGATAATTGAAAAAATTATCGGCTTTTTTATTATATTTTTTACTAATTAGTCTTTTACAACGGTGTTTGATCTTAGATATGATTTTTCCAAATCTCCATCTACGTGAATTCCACCATCAGGTGATACTATTATTTCATATTTATCAGGAGCAGGGCAAGAGGCTGCATTGTATTTACAATTAGGTTCTTTATCCCCATTTACATCAATAGTGATAGTGGTATCTCCTGTAAAGTTTGTAGAGGGTATGTAATAAGCTATTCCTTCATTTGTAATAAAGCTCGGTGTGCCAAAGCTGCCGTTTCCGCCAGGTGTACCTGGACAGTTAATATCATCACTTGATATTGTATTTAATTTTAATGCGAATAGGTTGCAAAATTTTTTGTTTCCTACATAACTTGTGCTATCATCATTTATTTTAACTTCGTTGTTTATCATATCCAAACCTAAAAATGCTGAACCATCAGCTTTAGTACCTTCTGGATATAAATAGTCATCGTTTATTATTTCTGTTACAACTCTTTCAATATTATTGTATGCCTTTTTAAATAATAATTTGTGTCTGTCTGGCTGATGTTGCTTTAAAGACGCTAATATTATTGATGCAATAATTCCAACAATTCCTAATGTAATCAGTACTTCTGCGAATGTAAATGCTAATTTTTTCTCTTTCATAAATAACCTCGTTATTTTATCTGAAAAGTATATTATATAAAATAATATACCACTATTTCTAGTTTTAATATCATTATAAAAGCAGTTTATTTACAAAAAATCATCTGTTTGATTTGTTTTTTTGATTTTGCAGTAAAAATCTTACCTTGACGATTGTTATTAAATATGTTATAATTATTAGTGATACGATAGTTTGGGAGCAAGATATGTTGCGGAAGTTTAAAGGTCTTACAATAGCTGAGATGATGATTACAATTCTTATTATAGGAATTGTAGCCACATTGGCTCTATCAACGATAAAACCCTATGATAAAACTTATAAGTGGTTGTATGTAAGAATGTATCATTCATTAGAAACAGCTGTGTATAATTCTATGATGACAAGGAATTCTATGGTTGCAGATGCTGATTTGCAAGGGTTCCCAAAAAATTCAAATGATTTTTGTAATATGCTTAAAGAGTATATGAATGCTGCTTCTGAGGATTCAGCTGGGGGATCAATTGTTCCAAAGTGTGAACAATCAAGAGATTTGACTATTGGTGCTACCAGTTTTCCTGAAAACAAAATTCAATTGATTCTTAGTAATGGAATGCGATTATGGATTGCGTCAAATAGTGGAAGTCCGTATGTACTTAACGAGACTATTAACGGAACCAGCGTTAATATGAAATATTATGTGGTATTTGCAGATATTAATGGTTCTAGAGGCCCTAATCTTGCTCAATGGGATAATTCAGGTAATACTTTTTGGGATTCAAACTCAAAACTTGTAGATATAGTAGCATTTGTAGTTACGGAATCTTCTGTAGTAATACCTGTAGGACCTCCGGAAATAGATACTCGTTATATGCAAGCTTCAGCTATTTATCCGCCTAATGACGAAAATGATCCAGAAGGTACAAGGTCTGCACCAAATACTTATTATTGGGCAAAGCATGATGCTTGGGGGGATAGTAAGGCTATAACAGAGCCTATGTCTTTGGATTTTGCGAGTCGTTTTCCTGCTAATAGTCCTTTTGTAGTAACTTATCCGGTAGCAAATACTGTAAATAATTCAGCTGGGTGCACCAGTCAAAATAATAAAATCTCTCAATGTTATGTTAAAATTGAAGATTATAACTAATTTAAAAAGCCCGAAATATTCGGGCTTTTTTAGTATTTTAGTTTATATAATTTAAATATTTTCTTGTATATTGTCTGTTTTTATTTTGTTATAATCAACTCCGCCTACTGCTTTATATAAGTTTATTGTAGAGGTGAGATAGTTAATTTTGTTAGAGATTTCAGCTCTTTCACTTAATATTAGTGATTCTTCGGATTTAAGGTGTTCTAATTGAGATTTAGAGCCGATATTTAAACTTTTTTCACTTAGTAAAAATTTTTCTTTTTCAATTCCAACTCTTTCTATGGCTTTATCATAATTTTTTTTAGAAATTTTTGCTGTTGTTAAAGAATCATTGAGTTCTTGAATAGAAGTCAAAAGTACTTTTTCATATAATTCGGTTGCTTTTTCATATTCCAATTTGTTGAATTTCAGATGAGCAAGTTTTGCTCCACCTGTGAATAAGTCAATTGATGGTAATATCCCTACGTTTGCCAAAAATGTATGAGAATCAAACAGGTGTGAAAAATTGTTATATGCGTTAAAGCCTGCTTGTCCGTATATTGTAAATTTTGGCAAGAAACTTTTTCTTGCTACTCGAACATCATAACCTATTTTTTTGATATAATCTTCAGCCTTTATCAAATCAGGTCTTTGAGATATTGCATCTGCAGAGATATTTTCAGGAATGTTCGGCAGGCTTAGTTGTTCAAATGAATTACGTGTAATTTCTTTTGAATTCCTTTCTCCAAGTAGAACTAATAATTGATTGTATATAGTATCTTGTTTGTTTTTATAATCGTTTAATTCCTCTTCAAATATTGTTAATGCTTGCTTTTCAGTCATTACTTCAATTGTTGAGCAAAGTCCGTTTTTATATTTTATTTCTTGCATTTTAGTTATTTGTCTTTGCAAATTAACAAGTTTTTCTTGGTTTTTTATTAACTTATCAAGTTTTATAAGATTGAAATAATTTGAAGCCACTTCACTTGTGAGGTTTATGTATGAGGCACGTTCATTTTGTTTAATTATATCTCTTTGTTTTTCAATACTTTTTGTCTTTAGTCTGTTCTCGCCCCAAATATCTATTTCATAAGTCATTGTGAGAGGCAGCAAAAATCTGGTCTGAGAGTAATCAGGGATTACTAAATTTCCAAATCTCGTTGTTGCACTGGGCATTTCTCGTCCTATATTCCCGCTAAATCCTAAATAAGGAAGCTCATTCGCAAATGCCTCTTTTACTGCTTGATCAGCCTGTTTTGATTTGATTGTTGCAATTTTTAAATCCTGATTATTGTTGTAAGTCTTCATCATAAGATTTACAAGATTTTCATCGTTGTATTGCTTCCACCAATCAATATTTACATAAGTTAATCTGTAATCGTCTTTTGGCGTTTCCTTTGCATAGCCGGTGCTCAAACTGCACAACAAAATTAGTAGGGCTATTAACATTAACTTAAAATTTTTCATATCCTAAATTCCTTTATGATAATATATTAACATAAAGGAAAAATATTTTTTACAAGTAATAAACATTTTCTTTTTCTTGAAATTTTTTATTTTGTGCTAGTATAAAATTAGAGGAATTAATTTAATAAATAATAAGCGAGGTTTTTATGGATGAACAAAACAATAACCAACCTTTTGCAGAAGATGAAGATAATGAAATTAAACCTATCGATAAAGATGCTTTAGAAAAAAGAGCAAAAGAAAAGTTAAAAAAGAATCGCCCCGAATACAAAAAGAAAAGAGTAATAATCCCTACTATATGTGCAATAATTCTAGTATTTATTGGAATATTCATGGCAATAAATGCAACTTTTTACCAATCAACTGATGATGCATTTGTTGAAGGTCATATAATTTCTATAGCTCCGAAAGTAGCGGGACAAGTTATTAATTTATATGTAGATGATAATCAGGAGGTAAAACAGGGAGAAATTTTGGTAGAAATTGATCCTACTGATTATAAAGTAAAATTAGATCAGTCAGAAGCTAAATTGGCTGAAGCAAAGGCAAAGTTAGGTGTAATAGAAAGACAAGTTGATGAAAATTCTTCAAAAGTTGATTTTACCGTGCAGGAGTTAAATTCAGCATCATCAAAACTTGATTTTGCAGAAAAAGATTACAGAAGATATGCTGATATGTACAAAGAAGGTATTGTATCAAAGCAAGAGTATGATAAAAGTTTAAATATGTTGACAGTAGCTCAGGCAAATGAAAAAGCTGCAAATGAGAATAATAAGGCTGTAAAAGCTGCCTTGGAAGCCAATAAAGCTCAGGTAAAATCTCAAGAAGCTGAAATAAAAAGATTAGAGGCTGAGGTTGATCAAGCAAAAATTAATTTGTCATATACAAAAATATATGCACCAGAAGATGGAATGGTATCAGCAAGATCTGTAGAAAAGGGCAATTATGTGCAAATAGCACAACCAATGATGTCTATAGTTCCTCAAAAAGTTTGGGTAGTTGCTAATTTCAAAGAAATTCAATTGACTAATATGAAAAAGGGACAACCTGCTTGGATTAAGGTAGATACTTATCCGCATAAAAAATTCAAAGGTCATGTAGATAGTATTCAAAGAGCAACTGGAGCAAAATCTTCATTATTCCCTCCAGAAAATGCTGTTGGCAGTTATGTAAAAATAGTCCAAAGAGTACCTGTAAAAATTCTGTTTGATGAAGATATATCAAATTATAATATAGTACCAGGTATGTCAGTAGTTCCAAGAGTTAAAATTAAATAATTAAAAAAGGCTTTACTATATGTAAAGCCTTTTTTAATAAAGGCCGAATAAATGTCAGAAGAAAAACAAATTAACCCCTATATAGTAGCAATTTCAGTATTGCTTCCCTCATTTATGTCACTTGCAGCATCGTCTGCAACGAACGTATGTCAGCCGAATATCGCCGGATATTACGGAGCAACTCAATATGAGGCAAATACAGTAATCACTTCTTACATAATTTCAGGCGGAATAATGCTTCCGATAACGGGATATCTAGTAAGATCAATAGGCAAAAAACTCCTATTTTACTATAGTATATGGCTATTTTGTATAGGGGCTGTTATGTGTATTCTTGCTCCAAATTTACAAATGCTTATAGTTGCTCGTATTGTACAGGGTATAGGTAGTGGCTGTATTTTGCCTTTGTGTCAAGCTGTTTTGTTGGAGGTGTTCCCGATTGAAAAACGTGGAGTAGCAATGGGATTGTTTGGTGTCGCTGCAATGTTTTCCCCTTTAGCAGGTCCGTTTTTGGGAGGATATTTAACCGATAATTACAGTTGGCAGTGGGTATTTATTATAAATATTCCGCTTTCTATGCTTTCATTTATATTGATTAAACTTTTTGTAAAGTCTGACAGACCGCCTAAAACTCAAAGTAAAATTGATTTTGATATTGTCGGATTTATTTCTGTTGTAATTGCAATGGGTTGTATGCAGGTAATTCTTGATAAAGGGCAGCAATATAACTGGTTTGATACAACTTGGATTTGTTGGTTGACAGGAATTTGTATTTTTTCTTTTGTATTATTCTACGTTTGGGAGTTAGAATACAAAAATCCATTAATTGATATCAGAGTATTTAAAGATAGAAATTTTTTATTTGGAACTTTAGTTAGCTCATTTTTGAATATAATGCTTTATTCAACATTATTATTGGTACCTATGTTTGTACAGAGCCTTTTGGGATACAGTCCCTCTATGTCAGGATTTGCAATGTTTCCAAGAGCAATAGTATGTTTGATTGGGCTTATAGTTGTTGGGCAAATTTCAAGATTTTTTGAAAGCAGGCTGCTCGCTATTATAGGATTACTAATTATGGCTTTTTCAATTTTTCAGCTTTCAAATTTGAATACGACAGCTTCAATTGAGAGTATCATTTTACCAAATATACTTTTATGTATTGGGGTGCCGACAGCTTTTATACCGATTACAGCACTATCTTTTCAGACTTTGGATCCAAAAAGAAATGCTGATGCAGCTGCTTTGCATGCTATGTTTAAAAATATTGTAACAGCTGTTGCAACATCTGTTTCAGCAACATTTATCGCAAGAGTATCCCAAGTCCATCAGACTTATTTGGTGCATAACCTCTCAGGAGAAAACCCGCATTTCTATAATAAATTAATGGCAGCTCAGGCTAAGTTTTCAATATATTACAATCATTTTACTGCAGCTAGAAAAGCTGGTGGAAAACTATATAATCAAATGCTTACACAAGCTCGTTTGTGCTCTTTTTATGATGCCTTTTTACTGCTAGCTCTTTTGTGCGTAGTTGTAATTCCGCTTGTTATTCTGCTTAAAACCCCTTCCAAAAAATCTGTTTAAAGATTTCGAATTGTAAATAATATATTGATGAAAAAGCAATTTTTTTATTTTTTCTCTATTATAAATGTAGTGGAAAGTGTTAGGGATCATGTTAAGCCAAATTAATACAAATAATACCCCGCAAAAACCTTTTAATAAATTTAAAAGTTTGAGTTATGCTAAAAAAGCTCATTTGACTTACGCTCCGCCTAAAAGAAGTTATAGAAATCACAATAGGGAGGCTGTTGAGACTCATACTAAAGTGAAATCTTTTATAGGCTCTTTAACTGGTGTGGGGCTGTCGACTATGTTGGTTGCTAAAAATCAAAAGATTAATATGTCTAATCCGCTTAATTTTTTTAAATTGAAGTATGGTGTCAAAGAAATGATTGCAATAAGCGGACTTGGAATTATCGGTGGAGTATTGGGTGGTATGATGGGTTCGGATAAGAAAAAAGAAAAAATGAATGAGGGTGTTTTTCAGTTTATGAATGCTACAGTACCTCTTTTACTTGTTCACCCTACTACTGAATTGTTTGATAAATCTAAGTATAAAAACAATTTGCCTCTCAGAATCGGTGTAATTTTAGCTACATTGCTTGCAGGTATGAAAGGTGCTGCGGTCTTATCAAATTATATCAATGATCCTCATGACAAAGTACCTGATAGAAAATTGACTTTAATGGATTCTGTTGCCAATATTGATGATGCTGTAGGAGCTTTTTCTATTGCTAAAATTCCTGTAATATCACAGCTGGAAAAAGTTTTACCTTTAATATTTGTATGGTGTGGCTATAGAGCAGGTCAAAATAATTAAAAAAAAAGCCTGCATTTTGCAGGCTTTCAAAATATTTGTTATTCCAAACTTTGAATTTTAATTTGACCGTTTTGCTCTACAAATTGGACATTTTGTTTAGGCTGTTGATTGTAAATTCGTTTCATTGCAGGTTCGGTTAATTCAAATTCTTTATTTTTGGCATCTTTTTGTTCTTGCATATCTTTATAGTCGTTATATTCCTGATATCTGAATTTCATATCATCAATCATTTTCATATCATGAATTTGATTTCCTCCTATACCCATGGGAGAATTTATTAAATTCATCATGCCTCCTGCTTCAATACCAGGATTTGCTAAGACTGATGTACAGTTTAAAAGTGCTAATAAGAAAATTGAATATTTAATCTTTTTCATGATTTAATTCCCTTATTTTATTATTTTACTCTGAATACAACGTTAGCAACAGAAGTTACTTTTTTCTCAATAGTTGTTGTATCATTAATTCCATAATCTGATACGTTAGTTGAATCTGCTGGAGTTATTTGAAATACTCCCATTTTAACTGATTGAATTTTGCCTACTCTATTTCCTGTTGCCTTTAGCATGGCTGCTGCTCTTTGTTTTGCATCAATTGTCGCATCTTCCAATAGTTTAACTTTTAAATCAGAAATTTGCGAATAAAAATATAATGGCTGCATAACATTGATTTCTATACCTTGTGAAATTAAGCTGTCTATGCCTATTGAAATATCTTTTATCTTATTTACATCTTTTGAATTGATTACTATCGGTTGATTATGTACATAGTTTTCAACGATATTTGTCATTCTGCCGTTTGCACTTTGTTTGTAGTTGTAATAGCCATGTGAAGATCTTAATTCGATATCATCTTTTGATATCCCTTTTTGTTCCAGGTATTTTATGACTATCGGCAGTTGCTTTTGTGCTAAATTATAGGCACTTACTCTATCAGGCTGTTTGGTTGAAAGATTGAATTCTAATCTGGCACTGTCAGATTGGACAATTTCATAAGCTGAACCTGTGACTGTGATAGTATCTTTTGAAAATGTCCCTGTTATTATTTTTGCTGCAGCTACAAGCCCTACAGCTAAAATAATTGCTAAAGTTACAATTTGTAATTTTTCTAATTTTTCAAACATTTTTCTACTCCTTATACATAACCATTTTTTATATTATTATACAAATTATAATAAATTAAACTATAAATCAAATGGTTTATATAGATTTATGAAGTTTTGGATTAAAATTTAATATATGAGTATAATTGAAAGCAAAATAAGGAGTTAGTTATGTCTGAGTATATTAAAGAAGTATTGGAAAAGATAAAAGAGAAGAATATAAATGAACCGGAATATTTACAGGCAGTAGAAGAAGTTTTAGCAACTATATCACCTGTAGTTGAGAAGCACCCTGAGTATAAAAAACTTGCGATTTTGGAAAGAATGACGGAACCTGAGAGAATTATTACATTTAGAGTGCCTTGGGTAGATGACAGCGGAAAAATTAACGTCAATCGCGGGTATAGAATTCAATTTAATGGTCTTATTGGACCTTATAAAGGCGGATTAAGATTCGATCCAAGTGTAAATCAATCTATAATGAAGTTTTTGGGATTTGAACAAATATTTAAAAATGCTTTAACAGGGCTTCCAATAGGTGGGGCGAAAGGCGGTAGTGATTTTGATCCGAAGCATAAGTCAGATATGGAAATTATGCGTTTTTGTCAAAGTTTTATGACAGAACTGCAAAGGCATATAGGTCCTGATGTAGATGTGCCTGCAGGGGATATAGGCGTAGGTGCAAGAGAAATCGGGTATTTATACGGTCAATACCGACGCATAAAAGACAGGTATGATGGAGGGGTATTAACCGGTAAAGGTCTTGAATACGGCGGATCTTTAGCTAGGACTGAGGCGACCGGTTATGGTCTGATTTATTTCATGCGTGAGATGCTTAGAGCTAACGGAAATCAATCATTAGAAAATAAGACTGTGACTATTTCAGGTTCAGGTAATGTTGCAATTTACGCTTGTGAAAAAGCTCAGATGCTCGGAGCTAAAGTTGTTGCAATGAGTGATAGTAACGGTTGTATATACGATGAAAACGGCATTGATTTAGCTGCAATAAAACAAATTAAAGAAGTTGAGCGTGGTCGTATTAAAGAATATTTGAATTATCATTCTAATGCAAAATATATGGAACGTGTCAGTGCTGATTCTCCTATTTGGGATATTAAAACTGATATAGCTTTGCCTTGTGCTACGCAAAATGAAGTTACGCTTAATTCTGCTAAAAAACTTGTAGAAAACGGTGTGATTGCAATCGGAGAGGGGGCTAATATGCCTTGTGAGATAGCAGCAACAGAATACTTCTTAGAAAAAGGTGTGCTAGTAGCTCCTGCAAAAGCTGCTAATGCTGGTGGAGTTGCAACTTCTGCGATTGAAATGAGCCAAAATTCTATGAGATATTACCTTTCTTTTGAGCAAGTAGATAAGATGCTTGAGGCAATTATGGTAAATATCTTTAATTCCTCTAAAGAGGCATGTGAAACTTACAGTCTTGGTAATAATTACGTTGCAGGTGCTAATATTGCTGCGTTTACAAAACTCGCTAAGGCTATGATTGCTCAAGGTATAATTTAATTTTATCGACACAGGTAATTTTATAATTTGTATAAATATTTATAATTTTTTTCGAAAGGAGTGTTTTCGTGAAAAATTATAAAAAGCCTTGTGATGAGGAATTGCGTAAAAAACTTGATGAAATTTCTTATAGAGTAACTCAAAGAAATGCAACGGAAAGACCTTTTAGCAGTCCTTATAATAACAATTTTAAAGAGGGAATCTATGTAGATATTGTAACAGGAGAACCGCTTTTTTCATCACGTGATAAATTTAATTCTGGCTGTGGTTGGCCTGCTTTTGCAAATACAATAAGTGATAATGCCGTAAACGAATTTAGGGATACTTCTTATGGCATGGAAAGAACTGAAGTCAGAAGTGTAATTGGAAATTCGCATTTAGGACACTTGTTTGATGATGGTCCTAAAGAATTTGGGGGAAGAAGATATTGTATTAACGGAGCCGCGTTAAAGTTTATTCCCAAAGATAAACTTGAAAAAGAAGGATATGAAGAATATTTGACTTATTTTGAATAAAATACAATGCCGCAGACATTTGCCTGCGGCATTGTATTTATAAATCTATCTCTCAATAGGAAGCGTAGCTTCTCTATCAGGTCGTTTAATATCCTTTTTATCAAGTTTTTTATGATGTCTAAATTCCTGACGGTTACATTCTCCTTGTATTGGTGGAATTGGTTGTTGAATTTGCATAGGAATTGGAGCCGGTGCAGGTGCTGGTATTGGGGGGTTGCTAAATGAGTTGAATACACATAGAGCGAGGATACAACCTATAAAAGAGCCAGCTGTAATAACAGCAAGCTTTTGAAAGGTATCACAGCCGCATGTGCAGTGTTTGTGTTCTTTTTTTAATTCTTCGTTTTTCATTTCTTCAGACATTTTAGCCTCCTTTACTTACTGATATTATTATAACGAAATAATTTTTATTTGGTTCATTTTAATAATTGAAAAGTTTTGTAAGTGTGGATTTTATGATAGAAAAAGTAGCTTTAGTCTGAATATTGTAAAAAAGACCATTTAACATAAGAAAATCATGAATAGTACCATTTATACGGATATTAGATACTTTAACATCAGCCAAATTAAGTTTTTTAGCATAGTTTTCCCCTTCATCTCTTAGTACATCGTTTTCAGATGTAATAATCAAAGTCGGAGGAAGTCCTTTTAATAATTCAAATTCAGCATCAATAGGTGAAATTAGCGGATTATTTCTTTGAGCTTTTTCAGGGATATAGGAGTCCCAAAAGTATTCCATTGCTTTTTTGCTAAGCCAGGGACCATTTTCAAAATCTTTGTAGGATTCACTGCTCATAGAAGCATCTGTTACAGGATATATTAGAATTTGCCCGTTTATTTTAGGACCTGTTTTGGCTTTAATTGTACAAGCTGCAGCCATATTTCCACCGGCACTGTCCCCTGCAATGACTATTTTTTTTGGGTCAATATCAAATTCATCAGGATAAGTTGAAATGTATTCTATTACTGAATATATTTCATCAATAGCTTTTGGATATATATTTTCAGGAGATCTTCCATAATTTACGAAAATTACAGCACAGTTTGAGTCTGTTGCAATTTTTCTGATAAGAGTGTCATATACTTCTTTATCCCCCATAACCCAACCGCCACCATGAGCATAGACTACTGCAGGAAGTAGATTTTTATAATTAAGTGGTTTTACTATTCTAATATCAACATTGCCAGCTTTTTCTGTTATTAATATTCTATCTTCAATATTTGCTTCTATATGAACAGGTGTTTTTCTTTGCAAATTAAGAAGAAATTCTCTTGCTTCTGTCGGGGTAAGTTCATAAATTGGTTTAATTGCAAATTTTTCAATTTCATTAATAAAATTTTTGACTTCGGTTTGTAAATTAACTTTGCTGTTCATGCTAATACCTCACATAATTTTTAAATATAAATTTTTTATAATCTATACTTAAATTAAAATTATGTGATATATAACCCGCTATTATACAATTAAAAGGATTAATCAACGGATTTAATCGGTCTACAAGGGTTTCCGACTGCGAGGACATTTGATGGAATATCTTTATTTACAACGCTCCCTGCTCCGATAACTGTATTATCACCTATAGATACTCCGGGCAAAATACATACGTTTCCCCCAATCCAAACATTATTACCAATTGTGATAGGTTTTGCAGATTCAATCCCTGATATACGTTCTTCGCTGTTGAGAGGGTGGGTTGCGGTATAAATCCCGCAATTAGGTCCTATCCATACATTATTCCCCATTTTTACTTTTGTGCAGTCTAGAATAACTAAATTGTGGTTTGCATAAAAGTTATCACCAATTTCTATATTATACCCGTAATCACAAAAGAAATTCGGTTCAATAAAAGGATGCTCCCCTACTTTGCCAAAAATCTTTTTAATATATTTTTTTCTGGTTTCAAATTCTTTTGGACTGATTTGGTTATATGTTTGGCATAATGTTTTTGCACAAATCCTATCGCAGGATAATTCAGCATCGAAAGGATTATAGTCCAGTCCTGCTACCATTTTTTCTTTTTCTTTCATATCCCTGTCTCCTTTTTACAAATATATTAACATAAGTTCTTGAGTTAAAGTCAATACATTATTGTCTTATTTTTAATAAAACTGTTTTAATTTTTTTTTGTTGATGTATACTAAACTAGGTCAGTTAAAAAAGAGGTAATTTATTGTAGTGTTATGGATAAAAAACTTTTGAATAAAAAAGTCGGGATTCCTCGAGCTATATCATACTATAATAACTATCCGTTTTATTACGGCTTTTTCAATCATTTAGGAATAGAGATTGTATTATCAGATAAAACGACAACTAAAATTATAAATGAAGGTTGTAAATACGTTGTATCAGACACTTGTTTGCCAGTAAAAGTTTATGCAGGGCATGTTGTTAATTTATTGGATAAAGGTTGTGATGTAATTTTTGTACCTTCTATTCAATCGACAAACTACAAAATAAATAACTGCAGTAAAATAAGAGGTTTACCCGAAATAATCAGAAATGTAATAAATCGGGAATTTATAATGATAGAACCAACACTGGACAAGACTGAAAATATAGATTTAAAAGATTTTTGTATAGAAACAGCAAGAGTGTTTGGAATATCTGATGAAAAATTAATAAAAGAAGCCATGAAAGCTGGCTGGAGTATTTATAACAGTTTTCTGGAAATGACACAATCAGGTATTCCTTACCAAGAGGCTTTAGCCAATGCACTAAACAGAAATTCAGCTAAAAAGACCATAGATATTGTAAAGCCTTTATCCGTTGTAATAATGGCTCATGGGTATAACCTTTTTGATGAACGAATTTCTATGAATATAATAAAAAAACTTGAGAAAATGGATGTTAAAGTTTATACATCATTAAATGTTCCTCACGAAAAGGCTATTTCTTCAATTCATTCACTCGGAGAAGTTCAGTATTGGGCAAATGAACTTGAATTGACAGGTACTGCTGCATATTATCTTTTGAATAATAAAGTAGATGGTGTAATAGCGTTATCGGCTTTCGGCTGTGGCCCTGATTCATTAATGGTTGATGAAATATCCTATCATTGCAAAGAAAGATCTATGCCGTTAATTCATTTGACAATTGATGAACATACGGGTGAAGCAGGTTTTGTAACAAGATTAGAGGCCTTTGTCGATATGTTGATGAGGAAGAAAAGAAGTCAATTAGAGAAAAAATCCGATAAATTGGAAAAACAAAGTGCTGAAATTCTTAAAATCAGAAATGATAAAGTGTTAACAGGTACTTCAAAATAATTTGTCATTATGTCTAAACTAGATATAGAAAATAATTTATTTTTTTATCCAGGTGCTGTGCATATTCACACCATTTTTTCTGATGGCACGGGTAATATTGACCAAATAAGCAAAGCTGCTAAAGAAGCAGGTCTTTGTTGGATTGTGGTGACAGATCACAATAATATGGACATTGCTGAAGGTGTCTATAATGATGTATATGTAATCAAAGGTGAAGAAATTTCTCCAGAATCCGCGAATCATTACTTAGCTTTGGGTATAGATAATGTAATTCAGCCATCTGACGATCCGAGAAGTTATGTCAATACAGTAAAATCTCAAGGTGGATTTGGATTTGTCGCCCACCCCGATGAATCTGATATGAGAAAAAATAAGGCAAAACCGATTAAATGGTTAGATAAGTCGATAAATGTAGATGGTCTAGAAATTTGGAATTGGTTTTCAGATTGGGCTGATAATTATGATGAATCTGATTTATTTTCAATTGCCTATTCCTATTTTTTTCGTCATAAACTTATAAAAGGTCCGCATATTGAAACTTTAAAATGGTGGGATAAATTAAATTTGGAAAGTGAAAAAATTATCCCGGCAATAGGCGGAGTTGATGCACATGCTTTAAAAATATCAAAATACTTAATTCCAATTAAAGTATTTCCTTATAAATATTGTTTTAAAACTATTAGGGATATTTTGATTTTAGACAACCCCTTATCGAAAGATTTCCAAAATGCCAAAACTCAAATTCTAAATGCCTTGGTATCGGGCTCTAACTTAATAGTAAATAACCGATTTTCAAAAAAATCCGAATACCCTTATTTTGAAATAGTAAACGGCTATAAAAAAGCACATAGCGGTCAATCACTTGATTTGACAGAAAATACATATATGTATATAAAACTTTTTCAAAAAGCGGATATAAGGATTTTACTTAATGGTGAAGAATTTTATTCTGCAACTGCGGAGCAATTGACTTTAAAAATAGAAAAACCCGGCAAATACAGACTAGAAGCTAAATATAAAAATAATCCTTGGCTTTATACAAACCCGATACAGCTAAGGTAAATTTGTGCTAGGATATTTGATATGGAAAAAGAACCAGAACAGATAAAAATGGAAAATAAAGTCCCTGCAAAGGAGAGAATCATAGCTTGGCCTCGAATGGGGAGGATTGATATACCTCTGAAAGCTCTATTGCTGTCCTTGGGAGCAAAAGTAGTAATCCCGCCGCCTAATAGTAATGAGGCTTTAGAAATAGGTGTAAGAAACAGTATAGAAGGTATTTGTCTGCCATATAAACTTAATTTGGCAAACTATATAATGGCACTGGATAAAGGTGCAAATACCCTTATGATGTTCCAAGCTCCAGGCTCTTGCAGACTTGGTAATTATACAAAAATGGCTCAAAAAACACTTAAATCAATGGGCTATGAGTTTGATATGGTTATTTTTGACATGTATAAAAGTAAAATGAAACAAACTCTTCATGCTTTCTGGCATGTAACCCATTGCATAAATCCTTGGAGATATTACAAAGGTTTTAGTTTAGGGTTTAATAAATTTTTTGCAATTGATACAGCAGAGCGTCTGCTTTTTTACACTCGACCTCGAGAGTTGAATAAAGGAGATGCAGAAAAATGTTATAATAAATGGCTTAAAATTACTGATGAAACTAATTCCGTATTGAAAGCTAAAAGATTGAAAAAACAGATTATAGAGGACTTTAAAAAAATTCCTATAGATAAAGACAAAAAAGTTCCGATAGTATATTTGATAGGTGAATTTTTTGTACTTTTAGATCCTTATACTAACCAAAATATTGAAAAGGAGTTGGGAGAAATGGGTGTAGAAGTACAGCGTCAAATAATGTTTGGAGATTGGCTTGAACATGTTCTAAAACCGTCAATTTTCTATCACAAAGAATCGCATAGGGAAAGATCTGTAAAATATGCTAAAAAATATATGAAACGTGCAATAGGGGGAGAATGCATAGAAACTATTGGTGACACTGTATACGCTGCAAAGCATGGTATTGACGGTATTATACATATTTCACCGTTTTCTTGTATGCCTGAGATCGTAGCTCAAAATATTCTTCCTAAAGTCAGTAAAGAAGAAGATATTCCGATACTTTCTTTAGTCTTGGACGAGCAGACCGGTAAAGCCGGATATATTACAAGAATTGAAGCCTTTATTGATTTGATTAAACGAAGAAGAATGAAAATGACAAATAAGGTGTAAGATTTATTTAAAATCCACTTTTTTACTGTATTTTATATTCAATTTAAAATATTAAAAAATTAATGATATGTTAAGTTTTTTGTAAAATATTAGTCATGTGACTTATTTTTATTGTATCAAATATATGTTCATGATACTGTTCAAATAAGAGAGATGTATATTAAGCAGTAAGGGGAGATAAATGCTTACAGAATCAAGAAATAAGATGACTTTTGAGCGTCTTAAATATTATAGACATTTAGGCGGAGGAGCACTGGAATGTATAGCAAGCCGTCTTTCAAAAACTCCAAAACCGTTATGTTTTTCGTTAATGGTTACAAGCAAATGTAATTGTGATTGTGATTTTTGCTTTTGGAAGTCAAAAAAAGGCAATGACGATATGCCTACAGATGAAATCGTAAGATTATTGACAGAAGCAGGGCAAATCGGCTATATGGACAGTATTTTATGGGGTGGAGAACCTCTTTTAAGACCTGATTTTGCAGAAATTTGTAAAGCATCACATGACGCGGGACTTTATACAAAAATTGCAACAAACGGGTGGCTTTTAGAAACCAATCCTGATTTTGCGAAATATACAGATTTAATGTTTGTATCATTAGACGCAATAGGAAAAGCCCATGATGATATCCGTCATATGCCCGGAATTTGCGATAAAGTTATGAGCGGTGTTGAGTATCACAAAATCCATTCCTCAAAGATGAGAATTTATGTCTGCTGTACTGTATCAACTCAGACTAATTTTGAACAAATAAAAGAAGTTGCTCAATACTGTAAAGATGCTGATATTTTATTGTACTTTACGGTAAATAAAGCAGCTTCAAGACCTGAAGAAGCTCAAAACGTTGTAGAAACAGAGCTTGAAAATGAACAGCTGGCTGATATGTTTATTAAAATAAAAGAATTAAAGAAAAACGGTTATCCGATAAGAAATTCATATTATTTTATGGACTATATAATCAATAAAAAAACATATTATGAATGTCATTGGCCTCGAATTGCAACTGTTATTTATTCAAATGGAGATATGCTGCGTTGCTATGACAGAAAACCTTTCATAAGTGTAAGAAACAGACCTCTGAAAGATGTAATAAAAGATCCGCTGTTTATAGAAACGGTAAACAAATGCAAAGATTGTAAGCTGGCATGTGTTGGGAATTATGCACTTGATGCTTCCGGTCTGTGGCGTCTTGAATGGCCTGCGATTAAATCGTTAATGGAAATTGCTATTACATAAGAGGATTGAAAGTATAAGGGATATGATGAAAAAAATAATTGCTTTACTGGTATTATTAACATTTTGTTCAGAATCGATAGTTTTTGCCGCCGCAGGAGAAATAGATACGAAAGCTGCGACATCAAGGCTTAAACAAGTACAAAAAGAGGAAGAACCTATTAATTTAGACGCTTTTAATAATAATTATCAGGTGTCAGTAGAACAATCCGTTCCGAAAGTTGAATTAAGCCCGATAGAAGAACTGTTTAACGGAAAAGAAAGTGCCGTATCAGGTAAGGTATTGCATCAAGTCGGATACGATTTATTTACATCAAATGCATCTCCTTCTGGAGCTGTGGGTAAATATGAAAATTCTTATAAGTTAAATATCGGCGAAAAAATCAATATATATTCATACGGAGATTCAGTAGATGTAATGGCATTATCAGGTGCCAGTTTAGTCAGCCCGTCATCATCTGCTGAAGTTGATTCAAAAGGAAATATTTTCGTTCCGGGTGTCGGTTTGGTTAAGGCTGAAAACCGTTCAATCAGCGATGTTGAAGCCGAAGTAAATCAATTAGCTTCCAAAAAATTCAAAAATATGAAAGTCAGATTGACAGTTGCTTCAGGTCAAGAATTTTCAGTGTTTGTTTACGGACAGGTAAACAGACCTGGAAAAATTTTAGTAGGTAATAATTCATCAGTACTAGATGCCCTAAATGCAGCAGGTGGGGTTAAAAAAACAGGTACGTTGAGAAATATCTCTTATACATCAAACGGTAAAACAAAAAGTATCGACTTATATAAAGCATTTTTTAGCGGGAACGACGATGGTGTAATTCTAAGACCTAATGACAAAATTTTTGTAGATAAAATCGGCGATGTCGTTGCTATCAAAAACGGAGTTACAGTGCCCGGTATATATGAAGTAAAACGTGGTGAAAATTTGCAGAAAATAGTTGCCTTTGCAGGAGGGTTGTTACCTCAGACTCAGGCCTCTGAAGTTACCTTGATTGGTTTTGATCCTAAACTCAAGCAAAAGTCTGCAGAAAATATTGCTTGGGAGTCTGCAAAATCTAAAGTGCTTAATAGTGGTGATTCTGTTGAATTTAGAGAATTATACAACAATGCTGAAAATATAGTTACAATTCAAGGTAACGTAAAACACCCGACGACTTATGCTTATAAAGAGGGTATGAGATTATCAGATATTTTGAAAAGTGAAGATGAATTACTGGAAGAAACTTTCATTAATCAAGCTGTAATCAGAAGAATTTCAGGGAAAGATAATTCAATAGAGACAATACCTGTGTTCTTGAAAGAATTTTTTGCAGGTATGAATGATCCGGTGTTGCAGCCTAGAGATATTATCAATGTCTATAGAAATACAAATTCTCAATTTGTTGATGTCTATGGTTGTATAAATATTCCTAAACACCTTACATACGTAAATAATATGACTTTAAATGATGTAATGACTGATATTCAATTTTTGGAATCAGATGTAGAAGATCAAAATGCTGAAAGTGAGGGCAAGGAAACAGAAGTTGCTTTCCAAAAAGGAGCTGTTGAAGAAAATAGCGTGCAACTTGCAGCAGGCACTGCAAATTCCAATAAATTAATTCCTGCAGAAAAAGTAGCTGTTGAAATTACAAGACAAAGCGGAGATACGGAAGTGTATTATTTATATGATATAATGATTAATTCAGACAGAATCAAGTCAATAGAGCTTATGCCTGATGATAAAGTATTTTTTAGAACACTTCGCAGTAACGAAGTTATGAAAACGGTAAAAGTATCAGGTTTTGTAAAGCACCCGAGCGTATATACCTTTGTGGAGGGTAAAAGGCTTGTCGATGTAATAAAAATGGCAGGTGGACTGACAAATGAAGCCGATTTGCGAGGTGTTGTATTTAAAAGAACCAATTTGCAGGGCAGACAGGTAGAACTTGCTCATAAAAATAACGAACGTGATATAAAATTAATTGAAGGTCGTATGGCTAGTGCTTATAAACCTACAGAAGCTGACCAGCAAAGTAAGCTGGAAATGCTTGAAATGCTCAAAGCTGATGATCAGACTGTCGCGAAAAAATATAACGGGCAAATCGCTTTGAATATAAAAAGTAATGATTTAGATAAAGTAAAAGATTTGGATAATATAGAAATTCAAGACGGTGATGACATCTATATTCCAAGGATTTCAAATCATGTAAGTATTATAGGTGAAGTATATAATGAGCAGTCTTTTGTTTATAAAAAAGGAGCAAATGCCAAATATTATATTAAAGAAGTCGGAGGCTATACTCCTAATGCGAACAGATTCAGACTGTATAAAGTATCAGTTAACGGTCGTGCCGAGAAAATAAAGAGTCTAAGCAGTATAGAACCCGGTGATACGATTGTTGTGCCAAGAAGAATTGCCGGTAATGATTGGATTACACCAATATGCGATACTTTGAAAGGTGTAGCTTCAATTATTGTTATGGCTTTTGCTATCAATAAATGGTAGTTTATATATTTGAAAAAACTTTAACAGATTTAGGGACGATATTGATTTCAATGTCGTCTTTAAATTTTCTTTTTTCTCCGTCTATATGTCCTGTCGAAAATTCGTTTTTTATGTAAAGATTTGAGGTTTGAAAATACATGGCTTTGGAAGTTGAAAGTTTTTTGTTAAATAAAATCATCAAAAATTCAAAGAAGAACATTATTGGATTTTTAACTTTTAAAATAAACACGTCAAATTTTTCATCATCAAGTCTGCAATTATTTGAGATTGATACAAGATTTTTAAACATATTTCCAGAGTTTGCTACGATTATGCAGGTAGCGAGGAAAGATAGTTTTTTGTCATCAAAAGAAATCGTGTATTTTTTTTGTTTTAATCTGAGGGCAAATAAAATCCCAGCAAGAAAGTATGCAAAGTATCCGAATTTGTTTTTTAACGATTGCGGTGTTTTGCAGATAATATCAGAGTCATATCCGAGCCCGAGTCGTAAAATGGAATAAGAATCATTTATTTTTAGTGTATCAACAGTTGAAATATTTTTATTTGCGATTACATTAATGGCTTTTTTTATATTAGCTGAGATACCGAGTTTTGCAGCAAGTAAATTTGCTGTCCCACAGGGAATTATTGCAAGGGCTTTTGGGGTGTTTATAATGTAGGGAATTAATTTATTAACTGTTCCATCGCCGCCTATAGCAATTAGGTAATCATATTCTTCTATAAGTTCTTCTGATATTTCATCTATTCCTATGCTTTTGAATAAGGCATTTTGAGATAGTAAAAATTTTATTACAGCTTTTTTATATTTAACCGCTTTTTTTCTGCCGGCATTAGGATTGTCAATAATTAAAAACTTTTTCATAGCCCGATTATTACATGGTTAATATAAGTTATCAATAGCGTAAAAATATTAAAAATATTTCTTGTTTGTAATATAATCGTATCATAATAAGGAGTAATTATAAATGAGAGTAGAAAAACAATCAACCGTATGGCAGTCAAATTCTATGGGAAAATTTGACAGTATAAAATTAAAAATTAATGACTTTGCTATTGATATGTTATTAAACTATTTAGGTCATAATTTCAGTAAAGAGAAACTTATCAATTTAGCGAAGATTTTTGAGAAGATTTCCGGCTCAAAAGGCGGGATAAATCACGCAAGAAGAATGCAATGGCTGTTTAAATCAGAGCATCCGCATTTATATTGGTGGAAAAAAATTCTTACCGAATTGGATCCTAATTGCAGAAATAAATGGGTTAAAAACTTCTTTGTAAACGGCTATTACGGTGACAATTTAAGAAAACGTTCATTGTTTAATGAGAAAAACGGATTTTTCCCTCCGACGGTACTGCTTGCAAGTATTACAAAGCGTTGTAATTTCAACTGCAAAGGCTGCTGGGCTCATGAATATGATGTAAAAGAAGATTTGACAAAAGAAAAATGGAGAGAAATTTTTAAAGAAGCTCGTGATGTTATGGGAATTCACATAATTCCAGTTGTCGGCGGGGAGCCTTTTGCTAGAAAAGAATTTTTGGAATTGGCTGAAGAATTTAGTGATTGTACTTTTATAACATTCACTAACGGTTCTTTGATTACTGAAAAAACTGTTGAAAAATTGAAAAAACTCGGTAATGTCCAGCCGATGTTCTCAATTGGCGGATTGAAAGAAAATACTGACGCCATAAGAGGTGAAGGCTGCTTTGATATGGTTATGCAGAAAATGGATATGCTTAAAAAGGCAGGAATTTTCTTCGGAGCCAGTATCACCGCAACAAGTCAAAATTGTGATGAAGTTACATCTGACGAGTTTATGAAAATGTTATCTGACAAAGGTGTACTTTGGGCTTGGTTTTTCCATTATGTTCCAGTTGGGGACAGCCCTGATGTAAGTATGGTGCCTAATGCGGAACAAAGACAAAAAATCTTAAAAGCTGTATATAATGCAAGAAATACACTTCCTATGATGACAGTTGATTTTTGGGGTGATGGACCTGAAATGATGGGGTGTATTGCAGGGGGAAGACAATATGTCCATGTAAATCCGAGAGGGGACGTAGAGCCTTGTACTTTTGTGCATTTAGCTACGCATAACCTGAAAGATTGTACTTTAACCGAAGCTCTTGCATCTCCGTTTATGAGTGCGATAAGAAACGGTATTCCTTATGAAGACGGTAATATGCTCAGACCTTGTATGATTGTGGACAGACCTGAAGTGCTTAGAAAATATTATGAGGAATTTAAGCCGTATGAAACCCATGAAAATGCCGCAGCTTACTTGACTGATCCGAAAATTACCTCCCAAATTGATAAATATTCCAAAGATGTAAAAGAAATTCTTGATAAAGATTGGAGAGAAAATCTTTGGATGACAATTTTCCCGCTTGAGGATGAATATTATATTGATAGGGATCATTTCTGCTCTAAAGAACGTCCTGTACCTTCTAATGAGCATAAATGCGATGGTAAATGTGCATGTTGTGCTAAGTAGAATGAAAAAAATATATTTTTTATTAATTATATTTTTAGTTTTATTAATTTTGATAAGCTCTTGTCCCATAATTAGTGAATGGGACAGGAGTTTAATCATACTTGTCCAGCAAAAACTTTCTTCTGTACCGCTTGCAGTACCTATGATGCCTGATTGTATTTTATATTCAATTATGATTGCAATTCCACTTATCGGGTTTGGAGTATTTTTTGTAAAGAAAAAATTATATGCTGATTTAATTTGTCTTTGGTCTGTGCCTTTAATTACTTTCTTATTAAATTGTATAATTAAACCGATTGTAAAAAGACCAAGACCGCCTATGGAATTGCAAATTACATCAATTCACCCTGACAGTTTTAGTTTCGTATCAAGTCATAGTCTTGTGACTTTTTGCCTTTGGGGAATGGTGATTTATTTTTTGTATAAATATTGTAAAAATAAAAAGTTTAAAATCATTGGGGAAATAATTGCCGTTTTTTGGATTCTGTTTGTAGGATTAAGCAGAATTTGGATAGGAGTACACAATCCGACTGATGTATTGGGGGCTTATATTTTAGGATTGCTGCTTATAAGTATATATGTGCCTGCTACAAAGATGGTTGAAAATTTATTGATTGAATTTATGCTTAAAATATCCAAAATACTTACATAAATTTGTCCCAAAAACCTGGATAAGTAATGGGATTGGAATTTTATAAAGTATATTGAACTGCACAGCGATATTGTGTCTGTGAAAGCTGGTTATAAATATTGTCGGTCGGTTTTTTTTTTTTTAAACTTGCTTTTATAGAAGGGCTCTTTCTTTGATTTTGTATAAGGTTTTTGTAACAAAATGAATGTCGATTTGATTTGAGAATTTTTCAAGTTCTTCTGACATTATTTTATTACGCTCATCAAATTCACTTAATTTTGCATTATTTATTAAATCTTCTGACACGTAATTTTCTGCAGCGACAGGGCTGAATCCGTCAAGACCTGCTATCGCTAATGATTTTATCCCTATCTTTGTGAAAAGTTTTAATAATATTAAAGCTACATTATCAAACATTTTGGAATTGTTTAGATATGATGAGTAGTTTAATACGAGTGAATTTTTTGGGATATTTTCTATATTAGAGGATACAATAAGTTGTGAGGTGCATTTTTCTAAATTTGAAAAACGTTTAATGTTTGTCACAAATACCATGTTTTCATTGTAATTTTCAGGGACAAAGTTTAATGATATTATAAACGGTGATTTTTGGGATATGTATTCATCAATTTTTTCTTTTTCATCTTTCAAAGATTTTCCCGGGGCGAGAATTAAAATTTCTCGAGATTTCAGAACTTTTTCAAGATATTCCACAGTCGCACTGTCATCAATTGCATGTGAAAATTTGTCCAAATATATTTGTTTTATCAAGTTGATATCAAAGGTTGACTTTTTATCGTCAGGAATTGTTTCCAAAAGTTTATTAATTATTTCGACAGGTACGGTTTGTTTGTCCACAAGGTACTTGGCATAATTCGGGTGACAGTGATTTGTTGCTGCTAAATAGTAGGGGACTGAATACCCCCAAGGTGTGCGTGCAAAAATAGGGTTTATTTGCTCATCGACTATTTTCAAAATCGGTATGATGTCGTAGTTTGTATCATAATTGTCATTTAGATATTGGGTAATTAGTTCCGTACAAAGGTTCCCTGCACCTCGGCCCATGCCGAATACTGTAGAATCTATTATCAGTTTTCTATATTTACATACTTTTAATAATTGTTGTGCATTTGAAAACGACAGCTGTAAATTGTTATGAGAATGGAAACAAAGAGTTATATCTTTGGATAGGTTATTATCAATTAAGTAAAATAGTCTTAAAATGTCATTTTCTTTCAAAATGCCTTTTGTATCTACAATTGAAAATCCGTAAGGAGCTAATTTGTTTATCTTTGATATAAGTGATAACAGCTCATTATCGGAATAGGTGTCAATATTTGTTGGGTTTACAAATACTTCATAGCCTTTTTGCTTTATTTTTTCAAAATACTTGAATACTTCTTCAATTTCGTGTTTTTTGAAGGTTACCCTAATAGCATCTAAGGCTATGTTATCGTTTTTGGGAATTAATTTATTCTCAGAAAATTGTCCAAATATACTCATAGCTACAATTTTTGTATTAGAGTTCTCCTTTTGGGGACATAAATTATTTATTTCATCAATTTCATTGAAAAGTGTTTTTTCAGGAGTGTATTCACAATCCTTTAAAAATCCGCATTCGATATAATCAACTTTTGCTTTTATAAGGTTATTTATAATTTGGCGGGCACATTTATGATTGAAATCCCAATTATTTACATATCCCCCATCTCTAAGGGTGCAATCAAGTATTTTTATATTTGTCATAATTTAATTTATCCTATATTTTTTATACATAAATTCTGCAAATTCAAAATCGACCTCATCGTCTATATCAAGTCCTTCTACACCTTCGACAGGTAAGAAATAAGGCTTATAGCCGATAAAAGATCTGTTTTTAATCATTATATCTTTTGCAATAAGATTTATTGCAGCATTGATTGAATAAATTTCAGGTAAATCTTGGCTTCGGGGCTTGTTAGATTCATCATAATTAAGCGGTTTCCCGTCTTTCCACATGAATAATTTTACTTTATCTACTGTATTGCAGGAATCGTAATTTTCAATATTGTCAAAGTATGTCTTTATTGCTAATTCTACTGTTTCATCTTTAATAAGCGGATTTGTTGCATCTGCGAATAAAATTATATCAGAGTCACAGTGGTTTGCTAAGTCTACATACACTTCATTAATTGATACACTTGATGAGGCATAATAGGGAGCTCTTTTAACAGGCTCTACTCCAAGAGTTTTTGCTAAATCAAGCATTTCCTCACTGTCGGAATTGACTATTATTCCGTCTAGAGATTTTATTTTTTGAAGTTGTTTGATTTTAATTTCCAGCAGGCTGCTTCCTGCAAATGGACGAATGTTTTTATTCTTTACTCTTTGTGAGCCCCCTCTTACCGGTATAATTGCTTTTATTACTTTGTTGTTGTACATATTATTTCCTCTTGTATTAATTTAATTATATCTTCTTCACTTTGTCCTTTTGCATTCGGTGATACATAGCCCCATTTGGCTAAGCATAATTTTAAATTTGAAATGTTTCTGCAGGAATTTAAATTATCTTCATTATCTTCCACAAAAATGGCTTTGTTAATGCTGTTTTCTTTCATGAATTTCTCTATGAATTCATGTTTTGATTTGTATCCTTTGAGAATTTCTTTACCTATTATATTATCATCAATAAGGTGGAAATCATATTCTTTACACTTTTTGATTATAGCTTCTTTATTTTTTGTCGATACAATTATAATGTTTTTGGTGATATTTAATTTTTTTAGTTCGTGAAAAAACGGAAAAGGCATTTCAAGGCTTTTCCAAAATTCATAATGTTCATTTATTAGTGTCTTTCGCATACCTTGAAATTTTTTGTCAAATTCATTATCAGCATTAATATCTCTGTTACTAATTAGTTGTAGGTATTTTTCTTTTAGTTCTGTACTATCTTTTACAGAAATATCTCTAAGCAGCAGCATAAGATAGTAATATTGCCAAGAATTTGATACCAGATATCTGTTTTCCATGTACTTTGCATAATCAATATTATCTATCGGATTGAAGGGACTGATACTGTCAAATACATATCTTGCAAGTAGATAAGATTCCTTTGCACTGTCAAACAGCACTCCGTCAAAGTCTAAAAAGATAATTTTATTTTTCATGTCTTTTCTCTCATTCCAATTCTTAGAATTATTATATCATGCGGTATTTTTTTTATATGTAAATTTTTATAATGTTTTAGCTATAAAAATAGTGATTTTACAAAATTTTGTAAAATCACTATTTATTTAATTATATTTAAATGATTTATTTAATCAGACATTCCAAGGTGATTTTTTTGTGCATTTCATTTAGCATGGTCTTAATTTGTTTGTAGAATTTAGAATTCGTTTTACCTATTGTTGAAAAAATTAAAATTTCTTCGTTGGGTTTTATATCCTGTACAAATTCATTGGAAATATCAGCTTTTATAAGTGAAATGTTACGATAGTTTTTTAGCTGCTCAAGGATTTCATTTGGAATATTTTCAAAACTTACTATTGCAATTTTCTTATCTTGATTTGCTAAGAGTAAAAGTTTTAAATCAGAAAAATCATTTTCTATATTATAAATAATATTTTCTCCAAGCATGGAATAAGAGAGTCTTTTATCTGTATTTTCAGCTATTATTACAGCAAATAAAGCAGCAATAGCCCCAAATACAATGCCTAGCATAATGTTAATTAAAAGTTTAGGGGAGGAATATTCAAAATCTCTTAATTTTTTAGGCTCTTTTAGTACCAAAACTTTTGAGGAATCTGACATTTCTTCGACCATTTTAGCCCATTCAAGTTTTGAAGAAAGTGCTGCGACTTTAGCGGCTTCTTCTGTTACTGCGATTCTTGACTTTTCCCCTGCTACTACCTGACCTTTAATTGTAGACATAGCTTGTTGAGCTGAACTTGAAAAGGCACTCATAGCTGTAAGATTACCGGTACTTACCATCGCTTGCTCTGGAAGACCGCTTATCGTATTTACTTTTTTGTTTAAGGCTGATTTCGCTTTATTGTATTCTGTTTCAATAACTTTTTTATCAGATTTTGATTTTTCAGCGTTCAATTCTTTATGTAAGGCAATGTAATTTTTAATGATAGAATTTACTACATTATAGGCAAGTTCAGGATTTTTGCTTTTGTATTCAATTGAGATTACATTAGTACCTTTTTTATTTTCAAAAGTCGGATTTTTACCTTTACCTAAAAATGCTTGGGTAGATAAATATTCACCTTCTTTTTTGTTAGGGATTATTCCCCATTTTTTCTTATATACAAGATTGTTTTCTCTGATAACTTTATCAATTACTAATGGAGATTGCATTAATTCAAGTTCATTGGTAAGACCTCCCCCACCAGACATTAGTGCTGCCATGCCCCCACCGGCACCTAGTTCTTCGATTGCATAAGGGTTTACTTCCATCATATTCGAGCTGTTTGCTTTATTTATGTATAGGTCTGATGTTACTGTATATTTTTTAGCAGATATGAATGTCATGCAGATAAATAAAATTAAAATACAAATGAATACTTGTATAATTAAAAACTTTCTGTTCCATATTGCAAAAACTATTTTTTTAAAATCTATTGTTAATTCATCATCAAGTTCTTCTTGTGGAATATAGACTGTCTGTTGCATAAAATCTCCTATATAAATATTTATCTAATACTATGATAAAAATGAAAAAATAGCAATTTTTAATTCAAGTTTTATTAATAATAAATTCATTTTTATGCTAATATTTTAAACAGGAAAATTATTGTATGTTTAATATAAAATATAATTTTTTGGTAGGTATTCAAATAATTGTCGGGATATTAAATACAGCGTTATTAATGCGAGTATTCGGAGTGTCTGTTCAAAGTGATGCTTATTTGCTCGCAACTTCTATTTTAATATCGCTTCAGGGAATACAAAATATGCTGATTATACAGTTTATTCATTTTTATAATGATGAAAAAGTTAAATCAAAAGAATCAGCTAATAAATTTTATAACAGTTCTTTGTTTTTTGCTTTTATTTTCGGGGTATTTTCGTTTTTAATATTCTATTTGTTTTTAAATCAGATAATTCATTTATTTGTAATGAGTATAGATTTAGAAAGATTGTATGTTTTAAAGAAATTATTATTTGTGTCTACGGCTATATTAATTTTTTATCCGATAATTTCTATAAATGAAGCTATTTTGAATGCAGAAATGCGATTTGCAATTCCTTATATATTAAATACGATTCCGAACGCAGCGGTTGTTTGTGCTCAAATAGTACTTTTATATTTAGGCAGTAAAAACGTTACATATTTAGCGGTTGCACAAGCTATAGCATCGGTTATTGTGGCAATTTTCGGGACTGTTTATATATCAAAAAAACTCATTCCGTTTCAATTTCAGTTCTGGCATCAAACGATGCCTAAATTTATTAAAAACAGTTTTGAAATCGCTAGCGGTCATGCTTTTTATGGAATTATGTTTAATTTGGTGCTGAATAATTTTCTTGTGTTGTTTTCAAAAGGTATAGTATCTTGTTATTATTATGCAAAGAAAATTATAGATATTTCAACATCTTTTTCAATCGGGCCGTCAAAGAGCATATTAAGG
>CASGAK010000091.1 GCA_949299435.1 uncultured bacterium | reverse complement strand
TTTAAGATATTTTGAGGATCAAAAGTTCTTTTAATTGTTCGCATATATTCAAGAGCTAATGGGTTTACGACCAAGTGAATGTAATCACGTTTTAAAGAGCCGATTCCATGCTCACCTGATAAAATTCCATCGAGCTTCGCTGTCAGATCATATATCTCAGATTTAGCGAGCTTTAATCTTTTGTACTCATCTTCGTTTCTGTAATCTATCGGAATTTGCGGGTGCACGCTTCCATCTCCTACATGACCTACCATACATACTTCCAGTCCGTATTTTTCACAAATTGCCCTTGTACCAAGCACCAGTTTTGCCAAATTCTCCCTTGGGACAATCACATCATCTGTAGTTACGTTGGGCTTTAGTTTTGCACATGCTCCCATTGAAGATCTTCTTGCCTGCCATATTTTATTATATTCTTCTTCATTTGAGGAACTTTGGATTGCTGAGGCTTGTGCATTATGTAATATTGACAGGATAATCTCACTTTGAGTTTCTACAGCCTCATTAAATCCATCGACTTCAATTATCAAGGCCGACTCTTTTTCTGTTAACAGACCTGAGGGGAAAAATTTTTCTACTGTCTGTATTGCATTTTTATCCATAAAATCTATTGTTGTTGGATAAACTTTTTCTTCTATAATTTTATCTACAGCATTCACCGCAGCCTCTATTTCGTCAAAGTATGCCATAAATACTTTATGTGCCTGAGGTTTGGGGATAAGTTTCAATGTGGCTTCTACAACTATGCCCAATGTACCTTCACTGCCTATAAAAAGACTGCCTAAATTATACCCTGTTGCATTTTTAATTGTATTTGCTCCGGTTTGTAAAATTTCACCGTTTGCCATTACAACTTTCATATCTATCACATAGTCTTTTGTGGAGCCGTATTTGAAAGTTCTGGCACCGCCTGATGACTGTGCAATGCTACCACCTATCGTTGATACCGCAAGATTAGAGGGATCCGGGGGGTAGTACAGACCTAGTTTTTCTACTGATTTTTGAATTTCTCCGACAATTACACCGGGCTGGACGCGAGCGGTCATGTTTTGGCGGTTAATTTCCAAAATTTTATTCATTTTGGAAAAATTAATGACTATCCCGCCATGTTCTATTGTGCAAGCTCCTACCACATTAGTGCCTGCTCCACGACAAATTATCGGAGTATTAGTTTTTGCAGCCAGCTTTACTATTTTTTGTACTTCCTCTATCGTTCGCACAAATACCACTGCATCTGCTACGTTTTTTATATTTGGAAGATTTGAAGCATCTTGACTGTATACGTAGCATTCCTCCAGTGTGGACAGTATGTTTTCCTGAGGTAAAATTTGTTCCAGTTTCTTTATTAAATTAGTCTTCATCAACATATGAGGCCAGCTTTTCCAGTCCTTCTGAAAGTTTGGTTATTTTGTCATTCAGTTTATCAAGTTTCTGTTCTAAATTCAAGCTGTTTTCTTCTTTTTTTTGATTTTCTATTACATTTATTAACTCATCTAATTTATTTTCTAATTTTTCTATTCTGTTTTGTTGGGCATTAAATTTATTTTCCAATGAGTCAAGTATAGCCGTATTATCCACCATTGATTTTAAAAGACAAATTTCTGAGCTGATTATTGAAACATTTGATACATCTGTTGCAATTGTATCCAATTTTTCACTGGCTTCATCTATCCATTCTCCCATATACATCATTGCTTTACGCATTATATTATCGGAATTTGCTGAGGATTGGACTGAGTCTGCTATATTGTCTAATTTATTTACTACTATCTCATTTAGTCCGTTATTTTCCAATTCATCTATGCGTTTTTGCAGGTTGGCTGCGACTCTGCTAAAATCGTCCAGACCGTCAGTTAATGCACGGTAGGATTCATCTGAGGTCAAGAGTAATTTATTTGTTCTTGAGCTTAGACTTAGGACATCTTCGTTTATTTTTTCCACATTAGTTTTCAATTCCAGTATCTGTTCTTCTGTCAGCGTACTGTGAAGTGAATTTATCGAAGATGCTATTTTGTGCATGTTTTGTGAAATTTCTGTTATATCATCTTTTGATGTCGCTGTTGAGGATATATCACTCAAGATTAATCTTAATTTTGCGATATCTGATTCTATATCCTGCATTGTATATGAATAATCCCATTCATCTGTCCCGTTTGTTATATTATTTAATTGCTTTTTGACATCTAAAAGGTTTTTATTTATTTCATGAGTTCTTTCTTCAACGAAGTCTTTAATTTCTTCGGTTTCTTCCACAAATGTAATTTGATCTGCAACCGACAATACGGCATTCATTACTGAATCTTTTATATCACTCGCATTTTTCTCTAAGTCCAGACCTGTCAAACGTTTTTCTATATTTGAAAGATCGGTCAAGAGCTCTTGGAGGTGCTTATCTATATCTATTGATCGTTCAGTATGATTAAGGCTTTCAATTTGCTTTCTTTGCTCTGATATAAGCTCTTTTATCTCTTGAATTTCTTCAATTATTTCTGATTCATCTGATGATGCAAGTA
>CASGAK010000090.1 GCA_949299435.1 uncultured bacterium | reverse complement strand
GGATTTACATCAAGCATTCCTATCACTACTTTTTTAATCCCATATTCAATTATTAAATCAACACAAGGGGGAGTTTTGCCATAGTGTGTGCAGGGCTCTAAATTTACTATTAAAGTCCCGTTTTTTGCTTTATCCGGAGTAATTTTTAAAAGAGCATTTCTTTCAGCATGATTTTCACCGTATTTTTTATGATAGCCTTTTGAGATTATATTAGAGTTCTCATCTAACACAATACAGCCTACCATTGGATTTGGAGAGGTCTGTCCCTCTGCTTGTTTAGCCAGCTCTATACATTCTTTCATATATGTTTCATATTGTTTCATAATTGAATTTTAGCAAAAAATCTGTTATATATAAACTGTTTACAATAAGAAGGAGTAAAAAATGGATATCAGATATTTAGGTCATAGTGCTTTTCAATTTAAAGTTGGCGAAAGATGTATTTTAATAGACCCTTTTGTAAAGCAAAATGATAAATATAATTGGCATGAAGAAAATATCACCGATATTTTTGTAACTCACGGACATGCGGATCATGTCGGTGAAACTATTGAAATAGCAAAAGAAAAGGGTGCTACAGTGTCTGCAGTGGTAGAATTAGCTGATTATTTTTCAAGAGAAGGACTAACTGTAAATCGTGTTAATTTTGGAGCTTGGCTGAATTATCCTTGGGGAAAAGCTATTTTTGTACCAGCGTATCATTCTAATTCATTACCTGACGGATCTTATGCTGGTAGTGCTGCAGGGGTGATTTTTGATATTGAAAATACACGTATATACCATGCAGGAGATACAGCTCTCACATCTGAAATGAAGACTATAAAAGAATTATATCGTCCTCATATTGCTATGCTCCCTATTGGTGGGCATTATACTATGGATCCTGCCCATGCAGCTATTGCTGCGGATTGGCTTGGTGTTAAGACTGTAATTCCAATGCATTATAATACTTTCCCTGAAATTAAAACAGATTTAGAGATGTTCTTGAAATTTGTTAATATGAATAATACTAACTGTTTAATTTTAAATCCAGATGAAATTAAAAATTAGTTATTAAAAGTTAATTTATAAATGTTCACATCTCAGGTTCTTTAAACATTTTGTTTGAAGAGCCTGTTAGTTTGTTTGGCTTACAATAGGTTAATTGAATATTTTTTTTTACTATGATATTTTATTCCTGAAAAGAGGCTATATGGATATTTTATTTTTAATTGACAGAGTTGAGTTAAAGTATTTTGAATTTAATAATTTGGTTACAAATTTTTGGATTATAAGAGAATTAGTCAGAAAAAATTGTAGCGTATTCATTACAACAATTGATAAATTAGGGATAGAAAATGAGAGGGCTTATGCTCATTGTTATTCTGTTTTTGAAAAATTAGGAAATATTTTATATGAACATCATTCACAAAAGCGGGAAATAGAAGATTTCGAGCTTGTAATGTTTAGAAATGACCCTCCGGTAGATTTAGATTATATAAATGCAACTTATATTTTTGATTTTGTAGATAGAAGTAAAACTAAAATATTAAACGAGCCAAGAGCCATCAGAGGATTTAATGAAAAATTACATGCAATGTTATTCCCTGAATTGATGCCTGAACATATTGTGACTGCTTCTAAAAATGATATTATGGATTTTTTAAATTTGCATAATGAAATAGTACTTAAACCACTTAACAGATGTTTTGGAGCCGGGGTTATGACTTTAAAAAAAGGCGATAAAAATACTGCTGTTATTATAAATTCTATGACGAATAACGGAACCACAATGGTAATGGTGCAGGAATATCTTGACAAGGCAAAATATGGAGATAAAAGAGTTCTGTTTTTAGGTGATTCAGTGCTTGACTATTGTGTGCAAAAACTACCTTCAAATGATGATTTTAAATTTAATGAGCATTGTGACAGTAATATTATAAAAGCTGTCCTTTCTAATGAAGAAAAAGAAAAATTCATGCCTGTTGCTCAAAAACTCAATTCAATCGGGTTACCAATGGCGGGTCTTGATGTAATCGACGGTAAAATTATAGAAATTAATATAACGAGTCCTTGCTATTTTATAAAAGAAATTAATAACTATTTTAATATTGAACTTGAAAAAACTGTAACTGATTTTATATTATCTCAAGTTAATCATAAAATTTTGAACAATATATTTTAGTAACTCCTCCAATGTCTACAATTTTCACAATAGCTTTACCGCCTTTGTCAGTACCAATGATAGCGTTATCTTTATGTAAATCGCAATGACAAAGTCCAGCTTTTTCTAAAATCGATTGCAAAAATCCTACTATTAAATCATCTTTGTGTTTTGGTTCAAATTTGTTTTTGTGATTAGTTTTGCCCGGATTAATACCTTTTTTCATGAGTTCCAGTAATTTTATTCCTGTCTGTTTGTAAAAATCCATTGCAAAATCAAGCAGGTTATTATATTCTTTTTTGAATTGCACTATCGGACTGCTGAATCTTGGAGGTGACTCATATTCAGTTGCTATATAATCAGCTTTGACATCTCCCCAGTATACTTTAGATATGTAATCACATTTTAATTCATTTAAATTTAGTCCATGTGCCAATTCTGCATATTTGCCGTTGGTATTACATTCTATTAAATCAAGGTTTATTTTTTTGAATGTTTTGATAAAAATTTTTTCTAATGTCGGATTTTTCCCTCGCTCAGCCAATAAATACCCTCTGTTAATATATTTTCCATGAACTTTCCGCTGTTTTAAATAGACACTGTTCGTTTCAGGTATAATTCCAAAATGCCTAAATGCTTTTGTTAGGAATTCTGAGGACTCTTTTATCCGCTTCCGTTCTAATTCTGCTTTGTGCTGTGAATAGTTTTTGTGTTTAATATTAACATTGTAAGGTTTTAAATGCCTTATGGCAGCTCTTAGAGTAAGAAATATTTTCTTTTCTATATTATTTTTTTCTTCTCTTGTTTGAGCATGAAGTCTTACAATCCAATTTTTAGGTAAAGTACCTGCTATTCCGTCTGAAGTTTTGTCATTTTCAAAAATTTCTATTATTTCTTTTTGTGTAGTTACAAATTTTTTTCTGAAAACGTCTGTTACACCTGTAAAAGCAGGAGTCTTAACAAAACAAGGAACAGATTTTATATCTGTTCCAAAAGGTTGTTTCATTGTTTTATTTGGAGTAGTCCCAAGATTTATCACATTCATACTAATATCGTAGCAAAAATATTTTTGCTAGTAAATAGTGTATTTTTTACAATTTTTAATAATTTATTGAAAATTCTTTATTATTTAACCCTTGAGAATACTTCGACATTAACATCATCAAAGGTGTTAGTGTTAAAGTAGGCACAAGATGCAACCATAGCTGCATTGTCTGTACAATATTTCATTGGAGGTGCAAATACATTATAGCCGTCTTTTTTAAAATCAAATACTTTTTTTCTGATTTCTGAATTAGCTGCAACTCCTCCTGCTATTACGACTTGAGTATAGCCCTTTTCTTCTAATGCTGCCTTTAATTTTTTAGCAAGAGTAGAAGATACGGTTTCCTGAAAACTTGCACATATATCATTAATAGTATTTTCTGAAAGTTCCGTTTCACCAGCCGGAAGCTCTGATTTTAAATTTTTAACAAGTCTGAGTACAGCAGTTTTTAATCCACTGAATGAAAAGTTATACCCGTCAACTTTGCCTTCAGGCAATTTATATGCTTTAGGGTTTCCCATTTGGGCGAGCTTATCAAGTCTTGGACCTCCGGGATAAGGTAATCCTATGAGTCTTGCAACTTTGTCATATGCTTCACCGACAGCGTCATCAATGGTTTCACCTAAAATAGTTTGCTCAGAGTAAGATTTTACATCAATAATTTGAGTATGCCCCCCGCTCACCAAAAGTGCCATAAAAGGAGGCTTTAGCTCTGTATCAATATAATTTCCGCAAAGATGTGCATTTAAATGGTTTACCCCTATAAAAGGTTTGTCGTATACAAGAGCTAGTGTCTTAGCTGCATTCAATCCAACTAAAAGGCACCCAACAAGTCCTGGTCCGACAGTGCCTGCGAATGCTGTAATTTCATTTGGAGAAATCCCTACATTTTCTTTAGCTTGGCGAAATGTTTCATCAATTACAACATTAATACTTTCCAAATGCTCTCTTGCTGCAATTTCAGGTATTACACCCCCAAATTGTTCATGAGTTTTTATTTGTGAAGCCACAACATTTGCAATGACTTCTCTTCCGTTTTTTACTATTGCACAGGCTGTTTCATCACAACTGGATTCAATAGCCATTATGTAGTTGTCGTAGCCGCTTTCAGGGCCTATTTGAATTTCTTTATGCGTAAGTAGTGTATTTTTTAAATTTTTCATAGTATTATAATACTACAAACAAAAAGTTAGGGATAAAATGATATTTTTAGATAAGACAAAAATCAGAATAGTATCAGGTCGCGGCGGTAACGGAATGGTTGCTTGGCGTCGTGAAAAATATGTAGATAAAGGCGGTCCAGCAGGTGGAGATGGCGGAAAAGGCGGCGATATATATTTAATTGCTGATGAAAATATGTCCACATTAATGGATTTTAAATATAAATCAGTATTTAAGGCAGATTCAGGCGAGAATGGCGGTATCAAGAACTGCCATGGGCGTTGGGCTAAGGATTTGTATATAAAAGTTCCTGTCGGGACTGTCGTAAAAGATGTAAAGACTGGAAATATAATTGCTGATTTGATTAAAAATGAGCAAAAGGTTTTGGTAGCACAAGGTGGACGAGGCGGCAGAGGTAATGCCAGGTTTGCAACTGCACAAAAAAGAGCACCTCAATTCTGTGAGCCCGGTGAGCCCGGAATTGAAAGAGAATTAATTCTTGAATTGAAACTTATTGCTGATGTCGGACTCCTTGGAATGCCTAATGCAGGGAAATCAACTCTTATAAGCAGGATAAGCTCAGCAAAACCTAAAATAGCTGATTATCCTTTTACAACTTTGATACCTAATTTGGGTGTGGTAAGAGGATTAAATGGTGATGGATTTGTTGTAGCGGATATTCCAGGACTTATTGAAGGTGCTTCAGAAGGGGTTGGCTTAGGACATGATTTTCTAAGACATGTTGAAAGATGTCGATTTTTAGTGCATCTTGTCGATACGACTGCAGAAAATCCTTTTGAAAACTATAAAATTATCAATAAAGAACTAGAATTACATTCTCAAAGGCTTGCTAATTTATACCAAATTATTGCCTTGAATAAGATAGATGCAATTGATGAGCAAAAAAAATCAGATTTATTAGAAAAGTTTAGAGCTGTTTCACCAGATGTATTTTTAATTTCTGCTGTTACAGGTGAAGGTGTACAGGAATTGGTTAATAAAATGTCAGAAATGGTAGAAAAAATTGAAAAGCCGATTTCTGAAATTGTCGTAGAAGAAGATACCGATGCTTATAATAATGATGACAGTGAATATGAAATAACCAAAGCAGCAAAAGATACTTATATAATTGTCGGCGGAAAAATAGGTCGTCTTGCTAAAGTAACAGATGCAAGAAATACTGAACAAGTAATCAGGTTCCAAAATATTTTGACTGGTATGGGTGTCTTTGACAAACTCAAAGCTATGGGGGTCAAAGATGGGGATACGATTATTGTAGGTCATTTGGAATTTGCTTACTATGCTGATGAGTTTTATGGTTAATAACTTGCTTTTTATACTTAAATCTAATAGAATTAATACAAAGGGGACATTATGAAGTGCTATAAATCTAAATGGATTCTTACATCAGAAGGGGAAACTCTAAAGGATTACGCAATAGTAGTCGATGAGGGAAAAATAATTGATATAATACCTAATTCGCAAGTCGATTTTGAAGAAAAAGTCGTAAAGGAGTTAGGCAATGCTGTCATTACCCCCGGATTTATAGATCTTTTTACTCAGTATCAGTATACTGATATTGGAGGAAGAAAACCGACTCATATAAAAAATAAGGTTAAAAAATTCTTTCAGACAGTAGCAAAGAAATATACTTTTACAGGTGTTAAGCCCGATAATTATTCACTAAAATGGGCGAATATTCTAAGTGAATATTTTGCAATGGATAGAGCTGAAAAAATCGAATCTTTTAAAAACGGCATAATTTCCTCAGTTAAATCAGGAACAACCTGTATTGCACAGGTATCTAAGGAATATAAGTATTTTGATATAATAAATAAGGTTCCGATAAAAAATTACCTTTTCTTTGAAGTATATGCAGATAGCTCTGATAAGAGCAAAAGAAAGTTTAAAGATTTGCGTGATAAAGTAGAAGATCTTATTTATCACAAAGGTGAAAATACTCATATTGGAATTATGCTTAATTCGATTTCCGGTGTGCATAAAAAATTATGGGAGTTATTCTCAAAATACTGCAGAAAACATAATATGCTTTTGATGACTAGATTTGCAGAATCCCAAGATGAAATTGAATGGCTGAAATTCGGATTTTCAGATATTGATTTACTGCATAAATTTATGGGCTTTAGAAAAATTACCCCCTATACAAAAGGGTTAAATCCTGTCGCTTATTTGGATAATTTAAAAGTTCTAACCAAAAAAATTATTGTAGCTAATGCAAATTATGCTGATGAAACTGAGTTGCAGCAATTATCCCAAACAGGTGTAAAATATGTTTATCAACCGAAATATTCAGAAGAAATTTGTAATAAAAAACTTGAATTTTCGACTGTGTTAGACTATTTCAAAGAGAATTTCGGATTCTCGACACAGAGTTTTTCTGAAAATAAATCTTTCAGTCTGCTAGAACTTGCTAATGAGGCCAATAGAGAAGTTAATCTACCTATAGATGAATTGATAAAATATTTAACAATTTATCCTGCCAAAATCCTTCGACTTGAAAATACCACAGGTTCAATAAAAATTGGTAAAGATGCAGATTTCAATGTGTTTAAACTTCCTGAAGGCGAAGATTTTACTGCATTAAAAAATATTTCCATTCCTTATGCAACCTATTCACGAGGAAGAAAACTTATTAAAGCAGGAAATGTAAGGTTTTCACTATGACGATAATTAATGAAAAATTTACTGTGCATACAAAAGGTAATACTCAAATAATTGATATTACTCAGAATGTTCAAAACTCAGTGTATCTGCATAATTTGCAGAATGCAGTTGTTCATGTCTATGTGGCAGGTAGTACAGTGTCAATTACAAACATTGAATATGAGCCCGGACTTTTAAAAGACTTACCTGAGGCTTTGGATAAAATTGCATCTGTCAATTCTAATTATCATCATGATGACACCTGGCATGATGGTAACGGCTACGCTCATATAAGAGCATCTGTTGTCGGAAACAGTACAATGGTACCGCTTATTGACGGTGCACTGCAGCTGGGACAATGGCAGCAAATTGTCCTTATTGATTTTGATAATAAAGCCCGCACTCGTACTGTATATGTACAAATTGTATATTAATCTTTAAATTTTAACAGTGTTTCAATGTCTATTTCCAGTGCGTTCGCAAGTTCTAATATTTTCCCAAGTGACATGTTTTGCCTGCCGCATTCAATGCAGGCTATATAATTTTGATTAACGTTCAAAATAACAGATAACTGCTCTTGCGTTAAATCCTTTTTTATTCTCTCTATTTTGACGTTTTTGCCAAATTTTTTTAATAATTCCTGTTTGTTCATAAGTAATAATTATACAAAGTTTGACTTATAACTTCTATTGTGTTATAAGGTTTAAAGTATAAGTTATAAATTATAAATAATAGGGGAATATATGAAATTAAAAGGATTCACGTTGTCTGAGGTGCTTATAACAATTGGTATAATCGGAGTAGTCGCGGCAATGACATTGCCAAGTTTAGTTAATAATGCGAAAAATAAAGAGCTTGAAGCTGCTTTTAAAAAACAATATTCACTTTTAACGCAGGCTTTGAATTTTATGATTTTAAACGATATATGTACAACGACAGAGTGTATGATGGAGTCTAATTATCAGATTGTTGATAAGTTTTCACGTTTTTATAAGTCGGTTAAAATTTGTGAATTGGGAACTGATGATGAAAATTGTTTTCCTAGAGCTCAAACTGATTATAAGTATAAAAATTATACCAAAACCGCATATTTAAACTCATCAGCTTTTGATGACGGGCAATTTTATACGATCGACGGTGCTTTAATTGCTTTTGAAAGACGTTCATCTGATCAAAATATAATTATAAGTATAGATGTTAATGGCAGAAATAAAGGTCCAAATCTTTTAGGACATGATTTGTTTGCATTTGCAGTGCAAAATAAAGGTTCAGTCGGTGTAATCGTACCAATGGGTGCAGATAATACTTTGTATGAGCAAGAAGATTTTTGCTCTTTAGAGAATACAACAAGTGCTTATAATGGAATGGGGTGTACTGTAAAAGCTCTTTATGAAAAAGATTTTTTCAAAGATCTTCCTTAGTTTGTTTGAGAAAGTCTAGCGATAAGATATGAGAGCTAGACTTACTTAGTGGTGGCATATTAAAGAGGCTTGCCACAGAGCAGACTTATGAGAGTAAGGCTGGCAGGTGGCGGAGGTCTGCTTTTGAATTAGCTCTTGTAATTGAATTATGTTCTTGATAAAATTTTTACCATAGTACGAAATATAAAAGAAGGGATATTTATGACACAAAGAGTTTTATTATGTATTATGGACGGCTGGGGTATAAGCAAATCACACCCTGAGTACGATGCAACCAAACTTGCTAATCCGATTAATGTTGATAGGCTGGAAAAAGAAGAAAAATTTATAAAGATTCACGCTGACGGTGAATATGTAGGGCTTCCTGCAGGACAAATGGGAAACAGTGAAGTGGGACATTTGAATCTCGGTGCAGGAAGAGTTGTATATCAAGAGCTTTCAAAAATAAATAATTCTATAAAGTCAGGGGATTTCTTTAAAAGAAAGGCTTTTTTAGATGCTGTTGAACATGTAAAATTAAATGATAGTGCATTGCATATCTATGGTTTAGCATCAGATGGCGGTGTGCATTCAGCTCTAGGGCATATTTTAGCTTTAATAAAACTCGCAGCGGATAACGGGCTTAAAAAAGTTTATGTACATGCATTCTTAGACGGTCGTGATACTCCGCCTCAAAGTGCAATGACATTTTTACAACCGATTGAAGATGAGTTGAAAAAATATAACCTTCCACCGATTGCAACCGTATCGGGCAGATATTATGCAATGGACCGCGACAATCGTTGGGATAGAATTGAAAAAGCCTATAACGCATTACTTTTGGGCGAAGGAGAAAAGGCAGCTACTGCCGAGGAAGCTGTTAAGCAGTCTTATGCAAAAGGTAATAATGATGAATTCGTTCTACCTACAATTATTGGTGATGCTGATTCCAGAATAAAAGATAATGATGCAGTAATTTTTTGGAATTTTAGACCTGATAGAGCAAGAGAAATTTCAAAAGCTGTTAATTTCACTGACTTTGACGGGTTTGAAAGAAAAGCCGTCAGAAAAAATCTATGCTATGTTTGTATGACAGAATATGATGAAACATTTACATTCCCTGTAGCATTCGGAAAAGAAAGAATGTCTAATATTTTAGGAGATGTTTTGGAAGCAAATGGTATAAAACAATTCAGAACAGCAGAGACAGAAAAATATGCACACGTTACATTTTTCTTTAATGGCGGAGTTGAGGAGCCACAGGCTAATGAAACAAGAGTACTAGTTGCATCTCCTAAGGTGGCAACTTATGATTTACAGCCTGAAATGAGTGCAAGAGAAGTTTGTGAGAACGTATTAAAGGCTATTGATGATCCTAAATACGGCTTTATACTGGTAAACTTTGCAAATCCGGATATGGTAGGCCATACCGGTGTATTAGAGGCTGCTGTGAAGGCTGATAAAGTCGTTGATGAATGCGTCGGAAAAATTGCAGATGCTTGTAAAAAACACGATATAATTATGCTTTTGACAGCTGATCATGGTAATTCTGAAGTAATGGTAAATTATGAAACAGGTAAGCCTATGACTGCTCATACGACTAATGAAGTTCCTTTCGTGTTGATTAACGCTCCAAAGGACATTCAGTTAAAAGACAGCGGTGCTTTGTGTAATATTGCACCTACAATTCTTGATTTGATGGGTATTGAAAAGCCCGCTGAAATGGATTGTGAATCTTTGATTAAAAAGTAGCTTGGAATATGAAAGATGGTATTATGACTCAAAAAAACTTCGATATTGATTTTTCATTTAAAAAAAATAACGTAGATGAATTGTTCTTTAATCTTTCAGAAAATCCTGAAGGGTTTAAGAATAAAGATTTTCGCTATACTTTAAGTCTTATATATCAGACTGTCGAAGATGAATTTAAAGATGTTTTTTTGAGTCCGTATACACCTGCAAGAAATACAAATTTTTTCTTGGTAAACGATAATGAAAAGCTATCATTTTTTGTCACACCTACTAATAATTTTGAATATTACTTAAAATCAAAAGGCTCACTTTTCAGATTTCGCTCTCAAGTGATGGGTGATTATGTCGGATATCCAATGAGTTTGGACTTGGTAATGGATTATTTTGGCGGGTTTGGAGATGTAATTGATTTAGATGCAGTGACTCCGACTTTTATTTATATGAATAATCTTACTCATTTCGTAATGAAATTAATTGAAAAATTATATTTCATTCCGACTGTAAAAGTGCACGGTCAGATGTTTAGAATTGTCTATGAGCCGATTATATCCAATCAGCAATTGGCAAGAATTATTAACCAGTTTGAAGAAAATATTCCTGATAATCTATTCATCAAGGGTGAAATGCCTAAGAATTTCGTGAATGATTTCATCTATAATTATTTGAATTATGTGCTTTATAAATTCTTGGGAATTAAGGGATATAAATTTAAAGATGTAAAATCCGGAACTTACATGATAAAGGATTTAGAGCAGAGAGCCCAGATGAAAGGGATTGATATTGCCGAGAATTTTTCACAGTGGTTTGATGAGTTGTATCTCGGTAAATATGATGTCATTCCGTTCTTTAAAATTGACAGAATTGAAGATGAGCTGTTCAGATTAAAAGTGCATATAAAAAATCGTAAAACAGGAGAGAGTGTTCTTGTCGATGATTTGTATACAAAAGATGAAATTTTCGGTGCAAATTCAGCAGATATTTCAAGGATTGTTGAAAAACAGCTTAATTATGCAATTCGTTATATGCCTGAATTAGAAGATCTTTTTGAAGATGAGTCAAAATTGGCTCTTGATTTGAATTTAAATGAGGTCTATAAAATAATTACACAGACAGCATATTATCTTCAAAAAGCCCAAATTGAGGTTATTTTACCGAAAGAACTTGTAAATATAGTTATTCCGCGTGCCTCAATTAATGCAAAAGTTAAAGAATCCCGCTCTAAGGATTTAGCAGATATTTTTAATAATACTTCTTCTTCCAAAATTGCGTTGGACGATATTTTGGAATTTTCTTATGAAATAGCAATCGGTAATGAGAAAATATCTTTGGAAGAATTTAATAAACTTGTAGAAGGCAGTAACGGGCTTATTAAATATAAAAACAAATATGTTTTGATAGATAAAGAAGAAAGTAAAAAAATCTTTGAGCAGATTGCAAAAGCGAATTTAAAATCACTTTCAAGAATGGAACTGATTCATGCTTCAATGTCTGGTCAATTGGATCAATATGATTTTGATTATGACAGTGCATTTGCCAAAATTATACAAGATTTTACAAAACCAGTAGATGTGACCCCACCAAAAGACTTAAAAGGAGAATTACGACCATACCAAATGACAGGACTAAAATGGCTTTGGACTAATATTTCTAAAGGTTTTGGTGTGTGTATGGCTGATGATATGGGATTAGGTAAGACAATTCAGGTTATAAGCCTTATTCTTAAAATGAAAGAGGAAGGCAATTTAACTAAACCAGTACTTGTAATTTGTCCGACTACGTTAATGGGTAATTGGATGAAAGAATTACAGATGTTTGCACCCTCATTAGATGCAGTTGTATATCATGGTTCTGAAAGACAGCTGGATATTAAACATGATGTGATTTTAACGACTTATGCAATTATGAGAATTGACGTAGAGGAGTTGAAAAAACAAAATTGGGGTATGGTAATAGTAGATGAAGCACAAAATATCAAAAACCCAGATACAGCTCAAACTCTTGCAATTAAGATGTTAAAATCCGATGTAAAAGTTGCAATGACAGGTACGCCTGTTGAAAACAGATTAACTGAGTTATGGAGTATTTTCGACTTTATAAATCAAGGGTATTTAGGAAGTCTTAGAGATTTTCAAAAAAGTTATGCTATACCTATAGAGCGTTTTAAAGAAAATTCTCGTGCTTCTAAACTAAAAATGTCTATTTCACCATTCGTATTAAGACGATTAAAAACTGATAAACATGTAATCACAGATCTACCTGAAAAAATGGTTATTAACGATTACTGCTACCTGTCAAAATCTCAAGCTGTTTTATATGAAAAAACTCTAAATGAAATGATGGAAAAAATCAGCGGATTTACAGGTATCAATAGACGGGGTAATATATTTAAACTTATTACCGCCCTCAAGCAGATTTGTAATCACCCTTACCAGTTCCTTAAAGGCGGTGAAATCAGTAAAGAGCTTTCGGGGAAAATGGATAAATGTATTTCTACTGTACAAAGCATTTTGGATAATAATGAAAAAACACTTATTTTTACCCAATATAAGGAAATGGGTGATATTTTGTGCAAAGTAATTGCTGAAGAATGCAATACGGAACCTTTATTCTTTCATGGTTCTTTGACTGTACCGCAAAGGGAGGATTTGATTGAAAGGTTCCAAAATGAAGATGATGCAAAAATTATGATATTGTCATTGAAAGCCGGGGGTACCGGTTTGAACTTAACAAGTGCAACGAATGTTATACATTATGATTTGTGGTGGAATCCTGCTGTAGAAGATCAAGCAACAGACAGAACTTATCGTATAGGTCAGGATAAAAATGTTATGGTACACCGTATGATTACGCTTGGCACCTTCGAAGAAAAAATTGATGAAATGTTAAAATCTAAAAAAGAGCTTGCAGACTTAGCTGTTTATGAAGGCGAAAAGATTATCACAGAGCTTTCTGATGAAGAAATTTACGAAATCTTTACACTTTCTGCTTAATATAGGCAATTTTTCATAACTAAATGTTTTTATAATAGTAAGAAAGGAAAGGTTGGTTATGAGTTATATGCAACCTATAAAGCTCTCAGATGCTTCTATGTTAATTAATCAGTATAGTACAGCTATAGCTAATTTAAAAACAGATCCTAATACCAAAAATGCCCCCTGGGTTAATTCTGCAATAGCTGAGTATCAAAATTATATTTCGCAGTTAGAAAAAAATTCAATTCCCGATGAGGAGTTTAGAAAAAGATTTGCGGATAATGGCAATTCAAATAAGCTAAATATCATTGC
>CASGAK010000089.1 GCA_949299435.1 uncultured bacterium | reverse complement strand
TTCCTCGTGTGTAGAAGGTTAGTGTGTAGTAGGTAGTGTAAATAGTAAGTGTGTTTTTATATATCTCGTGTTTATTTAATTCGTTATCGCTTACATATTTATAAAGTATTTTTAAAGTATATAATTGCTATATAACTCAAATTTTGTTACATTACTTAACAAATATCTGATTTATGTAAGTAAATATGACTTTTGGTATATTTTTCAGTTAAATCCTCCCTTAAATATCCTCAAATTCACACATTAAATGATGAATTTAATCTCTTAATTTAATAATACCCATTTTTAGAAAAATAATCACATTATTTCAGAAAACTCCTATGTACCCATCTTTACTTAATCTTAATATAAAAAGTATTGACCTTTTTGAAAAAACGTATTCTAATAAAAAAGTAATTTATTTTTGGAGGATAGATATGAAAGAATTTAGCCACACACGTTTAGACAACAGACAATTTAGCGAAGAAGATATTAAAGGCTTTATAAAAGATTACAATATAAAGTTCATAAAGTTGCAATTTGTTGACATAAACGGACAGGTAAAGAATATGTCCATTCCTTCAGAGCACATAAGTAAAATTTTAGCAAACGAAATTATGCTGGACGGCTCATCAATAAAAGGATTCAGAAGCATTGAAACATCTGATATGTATTTTTATCCTGACAAAAACTCTTTTCAAATTTTACCTTGGAGAGGCAAAGATGGTGTCAATGCTGCTAGATTAATTTGTGATATACATAACGCTGACGGAACACCTTTTGAAGGCTGTCCAAGATGTAACTTAAAAAGAGTTATGGCAGAAGCCGAGAAAATGGGATTTTCAATGAATATAGGTCCTGAAGCTGAATTTTTCTTATTTGCCAAAGATAAAGACGGCAAAGTCACCACAACCACCCAAGATAAGGCTGGATATTATGATGTAGGTCCAGAGGATTTGGGAGAAGATGTAAGATCTGATATTGTACTTACTTTACAAGAAATGGGATTTGATATTGAGGCTTCCCACCATGAAGTAGCAGATGGTCAACATGAAGTAGATTTCAGATATGCTGATATATTAACCGCAGCTGATAATGTTGCAACATTCAAAATTGCTGTAAAAGCAATAGCTGCAAGACACAACCTTCACGCAACATTTATGCCAAAACCTATCTACGGAATTAACGGTTCCGGTATGCATTGTAATATTTCACTTTTTAAAGATGGCAAGAACGCATTTTTTGATGAAAAAGCTGAATATCAATTATCAGATGTTGCAAAATATTCAATAGGCGGACTTTTAAAGCATGTAAAAGGAATTACTGCTCTTTTAAATCCAACCGTAAACAGTTTTAAAAGACTTGTGCCCGGATATGAAGCTCCTGTATATCTTGCCTGGTCTTTAGCTAACAGAAGTGCTCTTTTAAGAGTTCCTGCCAAAAGAGGAAATGCAACAAGAGTTGAGCTGAGATCCCCAGATCCTGCTTGTAATCCTTACCTTGCTTTCGCTACAATTCTTCAGGCTTGTTTGGACGGTGTAAGAAATAAAATAGATCCACCTGCTCCTGTTGAAAGTAATATCTATAAATTAACTACTAAAGAACGTAAAAAACAAAGAATTGATGCATTACCAGGAAGTCTTGCTGAAGCACTTGATCATGTTGATAAATCACTTGTAGCTAGAGCAGCTTTGGGAGAACATATATTTAATGAATTTGTTTCTGCAAAGCAAAAAGAATGGGATTCTTTCAGAACTTATGTTTCTCAATGGGAAATTGATAAATATTTGGAAAGATACTAAATCAGAAAAAAGACCGTCGATAAAATCGACGGTCTTTTTTTATTCCTACTAAATATAAATTGTCGACTTAATTTACCAACCCTCTTTTTTAAGAACTTTGGCTCTACCTATAGAAGCTTGTACAGTAGGAGCAACAAATATATATTCTAATTTTCTCGGGTGAACTATACAAATTTTTCTATCACACTGTTTACAAAAAAATGTTTGTGTTTCTGAAAGTCCACATAAATGTTTTTTGTCTTTTGCCTCATATAACAAAGCATTAAAAGTAAATTCATCATTCAATTTTTCTTCTTTAATTGCATCTCTAATCTGATTAGCTAATTGCTCAGAAGATGAATTTTTTTGAGTTACTAAATACAAAGTCTTAAATTTAGATCTGAACATTTCATAATTTGGATCATTTATGCCAATAGTTTTTCTTATATTTATAGGTATAGTTTTGGCACCTTTTGCAGAGCCTTCCAATATCGCATCTGGATCTACATCTGGTTTTTTAGGTGCCTCAGGTGCTTTAACTACTTCTTCAGTTTCTACTTGAGGTACACCATTTTTCCAATCATGGAATAATCTTCCTTGTTGCCAATATTCAGGGTTAGCTTTATATACAAGGAAACCGATTATCAGAATAATAATAAGGGGCAACGGACTGCCTTTTTTCTTCTTATTTCCACTTGAACCTTTTTTTGTCATACGTCCTCCTGTTTACAATAAACATCACATTTATATATAACTAAATTTTATATAATTTGTCAATAAACTCTTTGATGGAATAACTGTTATTAAGTACAATAAATTTTTTCAACGCTTTTGCCTTTACATAATCAAGATTTTTGCCATCTAAAAAATCCTCACTATATTGACGCAGCATAACTGAAGGTATAACGACAAAATCAGCATCTGAGTTTTTTACGGAATTTATCAAATCTTCAGAAGTAATTAGCCCTGCTACAGTGATATTTTGTCCCCAATAATTGGATTTTACACCGACTACCTCTATCGACAAATTTTTGACTTTTTTTTGCAAATCTTCTGCTATATTTCTAATTACACTAACTGAAGCAAAAGAGCATGCAAAAACAAACTTAGTACACTTTGAAATCTTTTCAGGAAGTTTTAGTGATTTATAGTCATCTATCAAAAGTCTTAACGTACCTACCCCATCTTCCAGTTGAGAAAAATTACCATAATATTTTGCTGGCGGAATTTTTACTCCTGCTAGCAGAAAAAACTCATCAGAAAGGCAAACCCTTTTATATTTTGATGCTATCTCTATTGTATCTTTAGCAATTTTTTCATCTACTTGTTTTATATTTTCTTTTCTGAAACGTGTAACCCCTACAGGTACAATAGCTGTTGATAATACAGTGTTTTTTAATGAAGCCAAATCGGCAAGAGTTCTGTCTAATTCTACCCCGTCATTATATCCAGGACACAGAACTATCTGGGCATGGAATGGAATTTTGTGTTTCCGAAACCATTGCAAATTTTCCATAATTTTAGCAGCATTTGGATTTCTAAGCATTTTTACCCTTAATTCAGGGTTTGTTGTATGCACCGACACATAAAATGGTCCCAATTGCATTTTTTTAATTCGCTCTTTATCAGCATCAGTCAAATTTGTCAATGTAATATAGGTTCCCTGCAAATATGATAATCTGTAATCATCGTCTTTGACATATAATGTATCTCTTAACCCTTTTGGCTGCTGATCTACAAAGCAAAAAATGCACTTATTCAAACAAGGTTTTACTCTGTCAAATACCGCACTTTCAAAAACGATTCCTAAATCTTCATCAAACTCTTTTTCAATTTCTATCAATTCAATTTCACCGTTTGCTTTTTTAACTTCCAAAGTTAGCAAATCAGTTTTTAAAAGGTAATTATAATCAATCATATCAAGCATTTTGACGCCATCAATTGAAAGAATTTCATCTTGAGGCATAATTTCAATTTCTTCCGCTATAGAATCTTTAATAACTTTATTTACTATTGCCGGCATTATCTTTTTCAAATCCTTCTATTACAGTGATTAAATTTGAATATTCACAAATTACATTATCTAGCATAATTTTTTGATAAAAACTAAGTTTATTATATTCATCATTTAAAATATTTTCTGCAGCTATTTTAAATTTTAAAGCAAGAGTTTTAATCTCAATAAACAATTCTTTTTTTTCATCAGCATCTAAATACTCAGCACAAGATAGCTTAATTCTGGCATTTGAAAGGAATTGCAGTGGATTTTCGCTTAAATTTTCTAAAATCAAATCTTTTAAAATTCCTTGCCCGCTTTTAGTAATAGAATAAAATACAGATAATTTTCCACCCTCAGACATCATTTTTCTGGAATTGATAGCACCCCCAGCTTCCAACCTTCTCAAAGCAGGTTTTATAGCCCCAAAACTCGGAGAGGTATACGGTGCAAAATCACTTTCAATAGCCTTATGAATGGCATACATTGTCAAATCACGTTTTATTAACGAATATAAGATCAAAAGTTCTATCATAGATTAATAATAGCACAAAAGGGCTCATAATGAAAGTTTTTAAATAAATTGACTTTACTTATTTTTTATAGATATAATAGGGCAATGGGAGCCTTACAAAAATATCTTAAACAGTCTGCGACTTACCAAATTTTTTCAGGAATTTGGAGTCTTGTGGAGGACTTTTTAGATACAATTGGCAAAATTACGATAAAAGGCTTGCAATTTTTTAAAGCTCTCCTTACGACCAGAACTGATAAAAAGGAATTAATAGAGCAATGCAACCGCTTTGGTGTAAGCTCCTTACCGATAACTTTATCAATAGTCGGAATGACATCAATAATCGTAGCCTCACAAGTTGCGAATGAAATGGTAAAACAAGGCGGGGGACATTTTGTAGGACTTTTAATGACTATACTGATCGTAAGAGAAGTCGGAGCTATAATGTCAGGATTTGCAATAATTTCAATGATAGGCTCCTCTTTTGCCTCAGAACTTGCGACGATGCGTGTGACGGAACAAATTGATGCTATGAAAGTTTTAAAAGTAAATCCTGTAGAGTACCTGTTTGTACCTAGAATTTTATCCGGGATAATAATGATGCCTATAATTGTCATTATAGCTTCAGTTGTAGGAGTCCTTACAGGAGCTGTCACCACTGCTCTTACAACCGATTTAGGCTATCGTGCATACTTTGATTCTGCCTGGCTTGGTGTGTATATGAAAGATTTAGGGGTAAGCCTTCTAAAATCAATGGTATTTGGAGGCTCTATCGCTTTAATCAGTTGTGTATGCGGATATTATGCCTCAGGTGGGGCAAAAGGTGTAGGTATTGCAACAACAAAAGCTGTCGTATGGTCATTTGTCGCAATTGTAATTTGGGATATGATTTTTGCTATCATATTCTTCTTTTAATTTAATAAGGAAATAAAATGAGTATTGAAGTTAAAAATCTAATAAAAACATTCGGAGAAAATACCGTAATCAATGATGTTTCGTTCAAAGTAAATAACCAAGAAACTTTAGCTATAGTAGGTTTTAGCGGATCAGGCAAAAGCACAATTTTAAAACTAATTTGCGGACTGCTGACACCTGACAGTGGCGAAATAATTACCTCAGAAGGTGATACCGCTATGGTATTTCAATACTCTGCGTTATTCGACTCGTTGAATGTCGCTGATAATATTGCTTTTGCACTTAAAGAACGCAAGGATTTAAGGAAAAAATATACAGAAAAAGATTTAAAAGAAATTGTAAAACAAAAATTGGAACTAGTCGGACTAAAAGGAATTGAAGATAAATTTCCCTCAGAACTTTCTGGTGGAATGCAAAAACGTGTAAGTTTTGCAAGAGCAATAGTTACTGAACCTAATTCAATATTATATGATGAGCCAACATCAGGATTAGATCCGATATCATCAACTCTTATTGAAGACTACATCGTAAGACTTAAAGAAGAAACCAAAGCCGCTTCAATTGTGGTCACACACCAAATGTCCACAATTACAAGAACAGCTGATAGAGTAATTATGTTATATGAAGGTAAAATAGTATTTGAAGGCACCCCTGAAGAAATGCTTCTTCAAGACAACGAATACACAAAACAATTCGTCACTGCATCACTGGAAGGCCCTATGAAAATGATTGCTTAGCCTAATCAAACATTAAAAATTTATATATTTCCACTTCCAATACATTAGCTATTCTGTTTAACGTTTTTAATGTAACGTTTTGTTTACCTGTTTCCAATAGCGAAATATATTTTTCATGAACCTCAACTTTTTCGGCTAAACGCTCTTGAGTATAACCCTTTTTAAGCCGCTCATACTTTAATTTTAGCCCCAAATTCTTTAGCACCGTTTCGTCATTCATAGTATTTATAATAGAAAATAAAATACTGTTTTTAACAATATATAATATAACTTTAGTAGTATTATATATTGACTTTTACAAAAAACGATTTATAATATGAATATGAAAATAAAATCATTCACCTTAGCAGAAGTATTAATAACATTGGGGATTATCGGTATCGTTGCGGCAATGACA
>CASGAK010000088.1 GCA_949299435.1 uncultured bacterium | reverse complement strand
AAATATGCCGCAACTCGGAATTGAACCAAGGACACAGGGATTTTCAGTCCCTTGCTCTACCAACTGAGCTATTGCGGCATATTTTATAAAATTTTCACTACACACTCACTACTGTGAGAAATTGTTCTATAGCTCTCTTGCTACATTTCTTATTTTACTTGCTAAAAAATCCAAGTCAAGAACTTTTTATTGCAAATCTATTTTCTTAACATATAATATCCATATATGAAAGGATATCCAAATGCAAATAGCACCAATTAATATTTTTAATAACAAAACATCTAACTATATACAATCATGCAAAAATAATAGCAATACCTCCAATAACTTTTACTATAATCAAGATATAGTAAGTTTTTCATCAAAAAATTTAGCTTCAAAACTTCCGATTATTGACAAATATATACAAAACTTAAATTTATGCAGCATCATTAGAGAAAAAGAAAGTGCAAAACTTAATACAATAAAAAAGCATTTGAATGAAAACCTTACTATTGTAAACACACATATAAAGGATTTGACAGATGATTACGATTTTTTATGGGCGATACAATCTGAAAAAGAAAAAAATAAACTTTCCAAAATAATCGTATCTTTTCAAATGTCTGAGCCCAATATGTCCGCAAACGAAATTACAGCCAAAATCCATAAAATTATGCAAGAAAATATTACCCAAAATTCTCAAGAATTACCATCTTTAGCTGATAAAAAATCTATTAAAACTGAATATATTGATAAATATAATAATATTAATTTGTTTTTAAATGAGAAAAAAAATCTTTTTACCAAATACTCAAAAGAACTTGAACTATTAGACATAGATACTTACGAAAAACTTGCTCCAATAGAAGATAAAAATATTTCTCTAAAAAGAACACTTAAATTAGGTGATAATTTTAACAGGATTATTGCAAAACGAGCAATAGAAAAAAACATTGAGCTACGCAAGACAAGAAATGATTCCTATAAAGAATATTACAATAAATACAAAAGCGTCCCTTCCATTCCAATAGGGAAATTAAAAAGGCACGCTGCTGACTTTGCTGATAAAAAAGTTTTACTAACTTTAGAAGGCTTAAAAGAAGAACCCTTCTAGAGTTATTGCGGGGCTAAATATAAAGTAACATTACGCCCTTCCAACATAGGTTTTTTCTCTATTATCAGAGGCTCATTTTTTAAATCTTCAATAAATCTGTTAGCTAAATCAAAAGCTAAATTTGAATGCTGCATCTCACGACCACGCATCATAATCACAACTTTTACTTTATTTCCCTGTGATATAAACTTCTGAATATTTTTTATACGAACTTGATAATCATGAGTATCTATTTTATATCTGATTTTAACTTCTTTAATCTCTACTGTATGTTGTTTTTTCTTGGCTTCTTTAGCTTTTTTCTCTTGTTCGTACTTATATTTACCATAATTTAAAATTTTTGCTACCGGTGGAACCTGATTTGGACTTATTACAACTAAATCTAAATCAGCATCATAAGCCATTTGTAATGCTTTAGCTGTCTCTACAATCCCATGGTTTACACCACTTTCATCTATTAGCCTAACTTCACGAGCTCTAATTTTCTCGTTCATTATCGTCTGATCTTTGTCCTTAAATCTACTGTCGTTTGCTATTGTCGTATCTCCTTATATTAATTAACTACAAGGTTATAATAGCACAATCATAGATTTTTTGCACATTTAAGATATTAAAAAAATATATTACGAATTGTAAAAAATATTTTTAAATCTGAAATTACAAGCTATCAAAGGATTACAACTGATATTTATACCACAAAACAGGTTAAATAATTAAAGAATAAAAAGTATATGCCGATAGATATATTGTTAAGATTTAAAGCAATAATAGGAGTATTGATTATGAGAAGAAAGTCAAAAGCAAGTATGATGGCACTAAAACAAAACATGCAACTTGCTCCGGTCGAGGGGGTAAAAATTGATGAGTCTTTAACATTTTCAGTGGAAATTCCACTACAAATTTTATTTGATCAATTTACTACATTTATCTCGAAAACAGATTTCAAAGACATTGCTTAATTAAGTATAAAAAAGCCTCTGTATAGAGGCTTTTTTATTGAAAGTAACAAAATATTAAATTGTATTGCCGGATAGATAGAAGCAGGTATACATATCCTCATTCTTGTATTAAAATTTTGTCATAAGATGAGGGTGTGTATTTGATGAACAAACTAAAACTAGCAATATTATTAAGTATCTTAACCGTAACATTACCAGTATATGCAGGATTTAAAGAACATTACGACCTTGCACAACAATATTTATCAAATTACCAATACTCAAGTGCAATAACAGAATTTAAAAATGCTTTAAAAATAAACTATTTAGACAATTCTGCAAGAATAGGACTTGTGAACTCTTATCTTGCAAGAGGAACCTACTTTGCAAATACAGAAAAAGACTATAATAAAGCTGCTGATGACTATAGAAGTGCTTTATTTTACCTGTCAATGTATCCTAATGCAAACAGTGTGAAAAACTCTTCACATGCTATCACTCAAGTAAATAGTAATCTTGACAAATGCTTAGAACTAACCAAATTTGATACAACTCCGAAATCGAGATTTGAGAAAGCTAAACAACTTAGAGCAAATGGTGAATTTGCTGCAGCAGCCTATGAATTTAGTCAATCGCTCGGAGATAAAACATATATAAAAGAAAGTTTTAAGCAAATAGGCGATATCATGAAATTATTTGGTAATGACCCCAAAAGTGCTGAATATTACCGAAAAGCCGTAGCCGTCTCACCAAATGACATTCAATTAAGGCTATCCTACGCAAAAGTCCTTGATAATTTGGGAAGTGAAAATCTTGCAGTCGAAGAATATAATTATATACTTACCCAAAGTTCAGACAACAAAGAAGTATTTTACGCACTGGAAAGAATTTACAAGAAAAAACTTGACGCAAACCCTAATGATGCTGATACTATTGCAAATCTTGGGGCAATTTTGCAAAAACAAGGTAAATTTGATGATGCACTGGCTTATTATCAAAAAGCAGAATCTTTAGATCCGTCAAATGTTAATACCCGTTTGAATGTAGGTACATTATATCAACAAAAAGGTGATTACAAAACAGCAATAGTCGCCTATGACAGTGTACTGATTCTATACCCGGATAATGTGCAGGCAAATTTATATAAAGCACAATCCCTAGCAGCTTTAGGCGAAACAAAGAACGCACAAGCGTTATTTAAAAAAGTATTAAGTATTGAACCGGATAACGAAATTGCACAAAATGAACTTTTTAATACAGCTCGCACAACAATGACACCTACACAATTTGTCGATTACGTAAAGAAAAATGCTAACGGTGCAAATGTAAATGATATGTTATATAATTATGCACTTGATTTACATAAACAAAACAAGCTGTCTGAGGCTATTTCTGTTTATTCGGAAATAACTAAGACTTCTAATAACCCTGAAATTTTCGTAAACTTAGCAATAGCCCAAGGTCAAATGAAAAATTATGATGCAGCAATAAACACCCTAAATAATGCAAAAGCCAAATTTCCAAATAACAGCCAAGTAGATGAAGCCATCAAAAATATTAAAAATGAAACGATTGCTGCGACATTTGATAAAGCTGCAGAATATTTTAATAACAAGGATTACCAAAACGCAATAAATGAATATGCTAAAGTAAATCCCCCGACCTCGGATTCTATGCTTGGAATAGCTTCAGCCTACCAAAACTTAGGAGATAATAACAAAGCTATTGAATATTATCAAAAAGCATTCCAACTAAAACCCAATGATTCTGATATTGCATACTATATAGGTGTATTATATGCAGAAGAAGAGAACTTTGGAGCTGCTGAAGAATTTCTAAAAAAATCAATAGCCTTAAACAAAAACAATCAAAAAGCTTCAGATTATTTAGCATCAATAGTGCAACAAAACAATGTCAACAACTTAAACGAAGCCATCAATCTATATGAAAATGAAAAATATGATGAGAGCTTAAAGGTATTAAACAAACTTCTTGTATCAGATCCAATGAACTCATATGCATATTATTACAAAGGTATGATATTGGACGCTAAAAACAATCAAGCAGAAGCTGTAAACAATTACAAAAATGTTCTAAAATACAACAACAGTGAAGATATGAATATTGTAAATTACCTTATAGCCTCCGACTTAGACACTTTAGGAAAATACAAAGAAGCATACGGATATTATAAAAAATATTCAACATCAAACGCACCCGATGATGAATACAAGCAATATGCAACCACTAGACTGGAAGAATTGAAACAATATGCACAATAGTGTAGAAAATTTAATAAAAAGTAAAGTATCACTAGCCCCTATGGCAGGGATTACTGATTACGTACTAAGAAGTTTGGTAAGAGAATATTCACCTGACGTACTTTTAACAACAGAAATGATAAGCTCGGAATATCTTGCCCAAACACTTAACGGACGTTCAGGTACAGAAATATTTAAAAGAGATAAAAATCACAGCCCGATTTCATATCAAATAAGCGGACATAAACCTGATATGATGAGGAAAGCAGCAGAATTTTTAACAGACTATGCCGATATGATTGACATAAATATGGGCTGTCCTGTGAATAAAGTAGTAAAAGGACAAGACGGTTGTGCACTTATGAGGAATCCTACACTTGCTGCGGATTTGGTAAAAGCCGTAAAAGACAGTACAAATAGACCTGTAAGTGTAAAATTTCGTTTAGGCTATACCTTTGATGAAATTAACTTTGTAGAATTTGCACAACAGATGCAAAAAGCAGGTGCAGATTTTATCACAATCCATGGCAGAACACGTTCTCAAATGTATGCAGGAAAAGCTGATTGGAAAATCATAGGCAATCTTAAAGGCAAAATTGACATACCTTACTTT
>CASGAK010000087.1 GCA_949299435.1 uncultured bacterium | reverse complement strand
TACTTTTTTCCAAGCACTCACAAACTTCTAAAATACTGTCTTCACCATCTCCTATTAAAAATCCGTCTATAAAGTCAGCAATAGGAAGCGGGTTAAAAGCACAAGGTCCGCCTGCTAAAATTATCGGATCGTTATCAACTCTTTCTGAATTTTTATAGGGTATACCTCCCATTTCAAGCATTTTTAAAATGGTCGGATATGCAAGCTCATATTGAAGTGAAAATCCTATTGCATCAAAATCTTTTATTGAACGTTTGCTTTCAAGTGCGTACAATGGCTCTGGCTTGAAGTCAGCTTCTGGGGCATATACTCGGTCTGCCATATAATCAGGGTGAGTATTTACTTGATTATACAGAACTCTGAGTCCTAAGTTACTTATTCCTATTTCGTATTTATCAGGAAAGGCGAATGCAAAACGTATTTTTGCATCTTCAAATGATTTGTTGAATGACAAAAACTCTCCGCCCACATATTGATAGGGCTTTGTACAATTATACAGACTTTCATGGTATTTTCTGAAAAAACATTCCATAATTTATATCCCGCTTAGTTATGATTTGGTTGTTTCCAAAGTTTCGCAAAGCCATTTATCAGTTTAGGCCAAGTCATTTGGAAAATATTTATCAATTTCGATTATTCTGCCATCTAAAGTATTATCTTCAAATGATTTTAAAAATTTAAAAAGGTCATCATTCGGAACATCATAATTGTATAAAATTACTTCTCCGTCAAGTTCTCTCATTACTCGCACTATATAATGACAGCCTTTTGAGTATTTAATAAGATGTTCTTTGTTAAATTTTTTACCGTTATGATCTTTGTTCAGTTTTACATAATTAAATCCGGCATAATATTTTACTTTTTCACTGCTGCCTGATGAGGACTTTTTATTATGCTGTGAAAATATATTTATTACTTTTTTATTGATTTCATCACTCATAATTCAAGTCTATAATATATTTTTAGAGCATGGCTAAATGTAAAGAAAAATTACTTTTTTTCTTCAGAGTTTTGTTCAATGTATTCAATAATATCCAAAGCAAGCTGTCTTTGGATTTCTTCGGGTGCATGTTTCAAATACTCCATAGCGTGAGAAATTTTTATATTTTTGTCATACCATCTTCGCATAATGTAGTTGTATTGCTCGTCTAAAGACATTTCAAAATCAATATCTTTTAACTTATCAATCACATAATCCGCACAAATTGTCTGTAGGTTTTCTTCGGCACTTTCCCATAGAGCTACAGCTCTGCTCATTGTCACATCAACATCATACCAGCGTTTAAATTTCATAAAACTCCTTATATTATTTTACCTGTTCCAGTATATTTATATTATCATGAAATTGGTAAATATGTTTTAGTATGACAAAGTTTTAATCGCGTAGTATAATATTGTTATGAAAAGAATTTTATCAGTTTTAATAATAGGAGCATTTCTTTCAAATACAATAGCATTGGCAGCAGCCCCGGTGTTTGAAGGTCATGCTGAATATACGGATCAATATAAGCAAGACACCAGTGATCTTTTTACAGGAGAAGTAGAGCACTTAGAGCGTAAAGACATAATTAATATGACTGTATCTCAGGTGCTAGATGGCAGTATAAACATGGAAGGTGATGAATTCTTTGCTGAAGTCACCAATGAAGTCTATGGTGATAAAGGGGTAATAATTCCTAAAGGTACAATAGCTCACGGCAAAATAACTCATTCAGGCGATCCTAAAAATTTAGGTCGTTCAGCTTGGTTAGAGCTTGGATTTGATTATTTAATCACTCCAGATGGTAGAGAAATTCCAATAGAAGGAAAGATGACTACGAAATTACACCCAGCAGTAGAGACAACCAAAATCATAGCTCAAGATGTAGGATATACCATGGTTGGCGGTGCCGCGGGTGGCTTTTTAGCCCTTAACTGGCTAGGACTTGAAGCTGCTATTGCATCTCATGGCTATACTATAGCCGGCGGAGCAGCAGTCGGAGGTGTAATAGGGCTTGGCATGGCACTTATAAGAAAAGGAAATGAAGTTCTAATTGCACCAGGAGATCAAATCCGTGTAAAAATTAATACAACCGTTCCTCTGCCTGTATATAAAGACACTGCACTACAACAGCATGAGCTTTTTTATCCAGGACTCGATATTAATATAAGTAATATTGAACATGAAGAAGATCCTTTTGGAGAATTTAATACGATAACAATTACGGTTATGTTATCGAATATGTCTGATAAGAGCTTTTCCGGGCTTGATATGGCTCTTGTAAATGACTACAATAAAGTTTTCAGACCTTCCATATTCGGAGATACCAAATTGATGTTTATGCACTTAAATCCCGGAGAAAAAAAGGTTGGAAGAATTTCATTTGCTGTCGATAATATAGACAGAAGTTTTTGGCTTACTTTTTTTGACAGACGAAGCGGTAGTGCTATTACTAAAATATCTCTCGATAATGCCTATCGAAATGTGTCTGATAAAACAAAAAAGAAAAATTTAAAAAAACGTAAGCAAAAAACAAATTTTAAAAAGGAAGCTGATTTGCTTGATGAAATATAAAAATTTTTCAACTTGCTTGAAAAATAAAAATGTTATGTTACAATGTTAGTAATTCAATAGTATATAAGAAATGTGAGGATAATATGGCTTGCGGCAAACTGGAAATTGATATTCTGAATACAATTTGGACCCTTACCGCTGAATGTGAAGAACGTGATATTTCAATACAAGATGTAGTGGATTATTTGAGTGCAAACGGTATAGAGCGTGCCTATACAACAATAAAGACAGTTATGGACCGTCTTACACTAAAAACTATTCTTGTAAGATATAAGGTTGGTAAAAAATTCTTCTATCGTGCAGCTATGAATAAAAAAGAAATGGCAATAGAAGCGTTAAATACTGTAGCTGAGCAGTTTTTCGATAAAGATTATACTCATATGGTGAGATTTATTGAAAAAGAATGCAGTGAGCTTTTGGTATAATGGATTGTAATTTTGAAGAAAGACTTCTTGCAGCTGAGCTTGTAAGAAAAGCTCTTATAGGATATATTCCTGTACGCGAAGCTCTTTTGAAATTTCCTCCTGATACTAATGATGCTAGTGTTCAGGCTGCTTTTCATGCATTAGTGCATTTGGAAGCTGATGAGGATTTAAGAAAAAGAGATTTAGCCTACAAAGAAGTACAAGATGAATATTTGGAGATGATTTCTCAAATACTTGAATCCGGAGATAATTTGCCTGATAATATAATTAAAAATTATAAAAAGTATTACAAAGAGCCTAATATTCCACATGCTAAAAATGCTGTCGGGAATATAAAGAGTTTTTTGCGATATTTGAATATAGAATAAAGGAGAGATTATGAAAAAAATTCTAGCTTTAGTAGCAATCCTTGCAATGTGTGCTACATCAGCATATGCATTCGGTAAAAAAAATGAAAATTCTGATTTTGTACTTGTGCCTACGCTGAAAAGCCAAACTGAACAACAAAACAGAGCTTGGGTAGGTACTTTCCAAATTGTTTGGAATGAATTCCAAAATAACATAGTAAAAGGTCCTGTTAAATTTGTTGATGATGAAAAGAATCCGCTCGTCAAAGAATTAAACAAGCAACGTTTTAAAGCAGATATGCTTAGTGCAAATACTTATTATAAAACTTACGGACTTATATCACCTGAGCTGAAAGAGAAAATTGAGACAGAACTTATGGAAAAATTCAATGAAACGAGTGATATTTTGGATTCAATCGATTGGAATCCTATGCCTGATAAGTATTTGGTATATGCAATGCTTAAAAAAGATTTCAAATTTATAACAGCTTTTGATAAATTGAAACCTGCAAGATTTTCAAAATTCCGAGGTAAGGTAGACTATTTCGGAATTGATGAAAATTCTGATAAAATGCTTGATGATATGGTAAATGTGTTATTCTATGATTCAAAAGATGATTTTGCTGTTTCAATTAAAACAAACACTAAAGATATTGTATATTTATACAGAACCGATGATAATAAAACTTTTGATAAATTGTACAGTGATATGATGATTAAAAAATCGGGATATTTAGGCTGGCATGAATTTATGGCTCAAGATGAATTAAGAGTACCTGATATAAATTTATACAGAATGCAGACATATCCTGAATTGATGAATAAACAAATAAAAGGTACCAATATTGAACTTTCAGATGCTATTCAGACAGTAGAGTTTAAAATGAATAACGAGGGTGTACAACTTAAAAGTGAAGCAGCAATAGCGACGACTTGTTCTGCACTTCCTGATACAGCATCTCAACAGCCTCCTAGAAAATTCTATTTTGATGATACTTTTGTATTATTCTTGCAGGAATATGATAAAAAGCTGCCTTATTTTGCTTTGCGAGTATATGATTTGAATTTGATTAACAAAACAGGAAAAACAGACCAACCAGAAGAAAAGTCTAAGCAAGATGAATCTAAAAAATAGATAAAATTCGATTTAAATAAAAAAGATGCATTAAATATTTAATGCATCTTTTTTTATTGACTATACGTTTTCAAAATTATATAATCAGCATATGGCAAAATTAAAATCGAAATGGATATGCACAGAATGCGGGTATGAAACAGCCGGATATTTAGGCAAATGTCCTGAATGCGGAAGTTGGGGGACTTTAGTAGAGGAAATTCAATATAGCGAAAAAATGCCTAATTCTGCTGCTAATGAGTTTATTAATACAGAAAAGCCTAAACTTCTAAAAGAAATAGAAGTTGATGAAGGTGTAAGAGTAAGTACAAATATTTCAGAATTTGACCGAATTCTTGGTGGCGGGTTTGTACAAGGCTCGTTAGTGCTGCTTGCAGGTGATCCAGGCATCGGAAAATCCACAATTACCCTCCAAACCTGTGGTGAATTATGTAAAAGTTGTAAAAAAGTTTTATACATCTCAGCCGAAGAAAGTGCAAATCAACTTAAACTCAGAGCTGACAGACTTTGTATAAATTCAGATAATTTATATATTTATCCGCAGACTAATATGGAAAATATAAAAACACAAATAGAAGAAATTTCTCCGGATTTTGTTGTGATAGACAGTATCCAGGCGATTTATTCAAATAATGTTGCAAGCACAGCAGGAAGCGTTTCACAAATAAGAGAATGCTGCAATATCCTAATGCATATCGCTAAAAGTAAAAACATCACGACAATTGTAATCGGACATGTAACTAAAGATGGCAGTATTGCAGGACCAAAAGTGTTAGAGCACATGGTAGATACAGTAATATATTTTGAAGGTGATAAATACAAATCCTATAGAATACTTCGTTCAATGAAAAATCGTTTCGGTAACACTTCAGAAGTCGGAATTTTTGAAATGCATTCAAAAGGTTTAAAAGAAGTTAAAAATCCCAACGAACTCTTTTTGAATGAACGCTCACAAGGTGCAGCACCAGGTAGTGCAATAATTGTAACAAATGAAGGTACCCGCCCGCTTTTGGTAGAAATCCAAGCCCTTGTGGGTACAACTCCCTACGCAGCTCCAAGACGAGTTACAAACGGAGTTGATTTAAGCAGATTACATCAAATTTTGGCAGTGCTCGAAAAGCGTGTAGGACTGAATCTTTCCAAACAAGATGTGTATGTAAACGTAATGGGCGGAATTGAAGTCGATGAGCCAAGTGCTGATTTAGGAATTGCAATTGCAATTGCGACCTGTGCAAGAGATGTAGTCGTGGACAGTCAAACTGTAATTATTGGAGAAATCGGACTTTCAGGTGAAATTCACCCCGTAAATAATATTGAGAAACGATTAAATGAAGCAATCGCAACAGGTTTTAAAAAAGCAATTATTCCTTATTCTAACGATGTGAATGAAAATTTTGATAAAATAGAGATTGTGAAAGTAAAACGTTTAATTGATGCAATAGCAGCCTGCGTTTCACCACAGTAGGTGTTTAAAGTTTTTCATACAAAGTAGCATCAACATCATATTTAACATCTTTAACTTGTTGTGGCTTTTGTTTTGATATTTTTTCAAAAAATCTTAACCCTGCCTGTTGTCTTATTTCTAAAGGAACAATGTCCCAGGCATTGCTGCTGAATAAATCTCTAAGTTTAAACTGAGTCTTAGAGGGTAGTTTTTGAATTTCAAGAGCTGCTACTTCAGCTAAATATTCATCTAGTTTCATTTGTCCTTCTTAATTTTTAAATTTTTCAACGCCTTTTGCATCTTTTATGATAAACGGTCTTACAAATGCCCAAGTGCCATATAGTGATGTCAAAAGTCCTGCAGCCATTGTGCCTTTGAATAATTTTGGGTAGTTTGCCCTGTTTACAAGCCCGCCGAGGGTAATGAGTGTTGTGCCTGCCATTATCCCTAAGTATCCTTTGAAAATAGTTCTCGGAACTACTATTGCATCTGTCATATCAGATTTGTTTTTGGTATTTTCGTGAATCCTATCAAGCCAGCTTTTTGTTTGTGCGTTACTTGTAAAATTATATCTGCTAATTTGTTGTATTTTCATATTCGCCCTAATCTAGTCAGGGATATATTCAAATATATCCTGAATTCTACAATTGAGAGCATAGCACAGTTTGTTTATAGTTTCAAGTTCTATAGTCTTCGTTTTGTTATGGTAAATTTTAAATACTGCTACATGACTTAGTCCGGCTATCCTTGCCGTCTCTGCCATATTCATTCGTCTTATCCCCATCATTTCAGATAATTTATTTTTAATCATGCTAGCAAGTTTAGCATTAATTAACAATTTAGCAATTGCATTAATTACTTGACTAATAATATTATTCATGTATTTAATAATATTGTAATAACGTTTAATATTTTTGATAGGAGGCTGGCATGAAAAAGGCATTTACAATGGCGGAGGTGTTGATAACCTTAGGAATAATAGGGATTGTCGCAGCTATGACATTACCGTCGTTAGTCCAAAAGTACAGAGAAAGACAGTACGTTACTGCTTTAAAGAAAGCTGTATCGGTATTAGATAATGCATATAGACTATTCTTATTTCAAAATGGCGGTAACAAAGAATTAGGATATAAAGAACCTAGTTACGTTCCGCTACCTCCAGAAGAAGGAACTGGGGTCTATGATGAAAATGGGAATTATAATTCTGATATTTTTTTTAATGAAATGAAAAAATATTTAAATGTAGCCAAGGATTGTGGACTGTATGATGGTGATAAATGTTTTCCAAAAGAGCTTACATCTCCTTTTAGATCAAAAACTTGGAATTTAATATCTGCTCAAGGTTATTCTCGGAGATTTTTTGTTTTAAATGACGGTATAGCGATTGGTATGACTCCGTCATTTGCTTATATAGATGTTAATGGGCTTAAAAAACCGAACATGTTAGGTTATGATGTGTTCCAAATAGGTTTTGGCGATAAATCTGTAACATATTACGATGATACTAAAGGAGAAGTAAAATGCTATACAAATGAATTTACTTGTTCATCATGGGTACTTATAAACGGAAATATGGATTATTTGCATTGTAGAGATTTAAGCTGGAGTGGAAAAAGTTCTTGTAAAAATTAACTATTTCTTAATATTTCGAACGGGCTAAACCTATTGATTAGTTTTTTTGTTGGTGGTATAAAGGACATGTTATAGATTTACAAAATAAGAAGGAGTAAAAACTTATGGTAAATGTAGCAATTAACGGATTTGGTAGAATCGGCCGTAATAC
>CASGAK010000086.1 GCA_949299435.1 uncultured bacterium | reverse complement strand
TGATGGCATTCATACAATTCATTTCCTGACTTTATTTTGTGTGAATCAACAATTTCTGCATATTCTTTAACTATTACAACTCCGGCATTTTTAAGTCCTAATTCCAAATTTTTACGCAATTTTGCAACGACTTCATCTTTATGAGAAATAACTTTTTCAAAATCAACTTTCACATCGGGACACTCTAATCCAAGAGTTGAAGATTTTTTAATTTCCTGATACAGCTCTGCTGAATGTAAAATAGTTTTTGTCGGAATACAACCGCGATTTAGGCATACACCGCCTATTAAATCCTTTTCAAAAAGCACGACCGATTTCCCGCATTTTCTTGCCTGAAATGCGGCTGTATAACCTGCAGGCCCACTGCCTACAATTCCTAAATCATAATATATCCCCACGAGATTCTACTCCTTTAAACTATCTTGTATATACTCTAGGCAAACGAACTTTTAATCGACAGGTAAGCTCGTAATTTATCGTACCCAAAATCCTTGCCCATTCATCAATAGAATTATTCTCATCTAAAAGCGTAATTACATCTCCTGCTTTTGCGTCTATACCGGTAATATCAAACATCATTTGATCCATTGTAATATTTCCGATTTGAGGCACTTTTTTACCGTTTAAGATCCCATAAATTTTATTTGAAAGTCCTCTTGGTATTCCATCAGCATAGCCTAAAGGTACAGTCGCTATTTTACGTGTACCGCATGCAATGTATGTATGACCATAACTTACACCTTCGTGGTCTTTTGCCTCATGAATATGGACTATTCTGCCTTTTAACGAAAGAATTTGTTTTAATTTAGGTATATGTTTTTCTCCACCCTCGGGAAAGTCTGGATATAATCCATATAATGCAATTCCAGCTCGCCTCATATTAGAATTCGGCACTTCATAGCACATTTGCCCTGCCGTATTTAATATATGTAATAACAAGCCTTTTGTATCAATTTTTGAAATTACACTGTTCCATTTTTCTATCTGAATATCTGTCTTTTCACGAATTTCTGCATTAGCAAGATGAGTAAATATGCCTTTAAAATCTATAAAATCACATTTTCTCACTTCATTTATAAAATTTACAGCTTCATCTACAGATACACCGATTCTATTCATACCGGTATCTATTTTTACATGAACTTTCGGTTTTATATTTGTTCTTTCATAAGCCTGACGGCAAGCGAGTATGTGCTCTTTTGAAAAAACAGAAATCGCTAAATCTAATTTCGCAGCACTTTCAACTGCCCAAACAGGCACTGCACCTAATACTAGAATATCAGCAGTTATATTAGCATTCCTTAAATCTGCTCCTTCATCAATTGAGGCAACACCTAACATGTCAGCTCCACTTGCCAAAAGAGTCGGTGCAAGCATTACCGCTCCATGGCCGTAAGCATCTGCCTTTACTACTGCTAGAAGTTTTATATCTTTCGGGGTCTGCTTCCTTATTGCTTTTATATTCTGAGCCAAATAATCCAAGTTTATCTCAACCCAGCTATCCCTGTGAATATTTATATTTGATTGCTTTACATTTTTCATATAACTAATTATATGACGAAATTTTTTACAATCAAATTTAATAAATTTCGTTTACGTTCTTCATAGCTAAGTTTTTTTCATCTTCCATTTAAAAAAATTCTAAATAATATTTCTTAAATTACTAGAATTTAATTTTCGGGTACAAAAAATGCACAATACAAACCTGACTTCCTGGTATTCTTAATTCCAACAGTTGAATTTCAGCTCTTTTTTGCGATTTACTGTTAATTACAGCCTATAAGGATAATCGTCTTTAAATTCCCAATTGTCATATTCTAATAAATTTGTACAATAAGATCTAGATTCTGTTTTACATTTTTGCATCGCATCTTCCCTTGAATTAATCCCACTTTTACAGTAAGAACCAAATACTTTTTTACTTTTATGACAAGTTTCATTATATGGTCCCGGACACAATAAAAATTTAAACCTATCTCTGCCTGAAACATTTGGTTTGCTATCACCATTATAATCAAATGCTATATCAAGACAGCCCCCATTATACAAGGATATTGATGAGCTATCAGCAAAATATACTTTCATACTCCGGTTATCATCAGGATCCTCTTCCAAAATTGTTATTGTTTTTAAATATTTTTTTAAGTATAAATTATAGTATCTATTAACTTCAGCATTCGATTTTGCTGCATCAACCTCTCCATTTTCATCAAATATAACACCTTGTTTGGTCCAATCTGTCGCTGAGCCGTTATCTACTTCTGATAACATTATTGCCTGTTCCATGGCACTTACAAACTTTTTCAATCTTGCTGAAGCTTCTTGACGTTTTGAATTTTGGATTACAACAGGAAAAGTCATTGCTGCGACTATTCCGATTATGCCTAAGGTTATCAATACCTCTGCCATTGTGAATGCTAAAAAACTTTTTAAAAGACCTACAGGAGCGTTATTCTCGGGTGCCCCCCCCCCCCCGTAATTCAATCATAGTCTGCATTTCCAGCTCCTTTCGCTTTTTATCGGTTTTCATCGTCTACTTTTTTATTATATCAAGTTTTTTTATTCAGTGCAAGAGTTGTTAAAATTACACAACCCTAGTTGCACCATACTGCTGCAACTAAGCAAAGAATTTATAAAATAGCAGCGGTTGAAAAATATACTTTCCACCGCCGCTATAGTGTGAGCAAAAAAATCCTATTGTTGAGCAAGTTTTTCTCTGACTAAAGTTTCAACTTGATTTAAAATATCTGGATTTTCAGTCAAGAAATCCCTTGCTTTATCTCTTCCTTGACCAAGTTTTTCATCATTGAAACTAAACCAAGAACCTGCTTTTTTAACAATATCTAAATTAACTGCAACATCTAAAATATTTCCGACTTTACAGATACCTTTTCCGAAAATAATATCAAATTCAGCAGTTCTAAAAGGTGGTGCAACTTTCTATTTCACAACCCTAACGCGACCATGGTTTCCAACATCACCTTCTTCACCTTTAACGCCCTCTGTTCTTTTTATTTCCATACGAACTGATGCGTAATACTTCAAAGCATTACCGCCGGTTGTTGTTTCAGGATTGCCATACATAACACCAATTTTCATTCTTAATTGGTTTATGAAAATGACTGTTGTATTTGTCTTTCCAATTACACCGGTTAGTTTTCTCAATGCTTTACTCATCAATCGAGCTTGTAAGCCCATTTGCTGATCTTCCATTGAGCCTTCAATTTCAGCTTTAGGAACTAGAGCTGCAACTGAATCGACTACTACCACGTCTACGGCTCCTGAGCGAACCAATTCTTCTGTAATATCAAGTGCTTGCTCTCCTGTATCAGGCTGTGATATTAACAAATCATCAACTTTTACTCCCAAATTTCTTGCATATTCAGGGTCCAATGCGTGTTCAGCGTCTACAAATGCTGCAATTCCCCCTCTTTTTTGGCATTCAGCTACTATATGCTGTGCAAGTGTTGTTTTACCGGAACTTTCAGGTCCATAAATCTCTATAATACGACCTCGGGGAACTCCTCCTATTCCAAGTGCCAAATCCAGTGCCAATGAACCTGTAGGTATCGCTTCTACATTCACTGAAGCCTTATCGCCCAGTTTCATGATAGAACCTTTTCCAAAATCCTTTTCAATTTTCTCAATCGCTAATTTTAACGCTTTTGCTCTTTCATCTGTACTTGATGAAGACTCTATCTCTTTTTCTTTAATTGCCATCTTTTATCCTTTTTTTTAATTACTCCCTAATAAAAAAACATGATTTTAAATTATTTCATATTAAAACCCAAAACAACCTAAAATCATGTATTATAAATTATTTATATGTATTATTCCCAAATACTTCTTTCTTTTTTTCTATACATACCAAAACCTATTGGTTTAAAGCTGTTAAGGTCATTTTTAAGTTGGTATATTTCTTTATTCAAATCTATAATTTTTTGACGTAATGTTTCGTTATCGGTCTTGCAACGAATTAGTTCCACCACAACTTCGTCCATGCCTTCAAGTTTTTCGTCAATCACTTTTGCTATACGATCACTTAATTTTGTTTCCATATCCTTTAGTGATGACAGCAAATTTTTCATTAGCGAAACTTCTTTTTGAGAGTCTGTTGACGGTGCTGATAGCGTAACGGTACTCACTGCATTTTTAGCCGCCTGCAACTTCCTTAAATGACGTACTTCCTCATATGAAAAATATGTCTGTCCTTTATTGTTTTTCTTAGGCAAAATTGCAGCTCGTTTGCACAGCTCTACAATTTCTTTATTATCTGCATTAAGAATCGCACGTACTTGCTGCGGTGTCAAAGTCTTTTCTCTTACCTCTTCTTTTAACATTTATTTTATCCCTCAAATTTCCCAATAATATTTTATTTTATTTATAAAAAAAAAACAAATAATTCTGCAATCTTGTAACATACCTTAATAAACTTATGAATTACCGACTAATAGAGTATTTACGCTATCTTTTTGGATATAAGCCTTGGTAAATATAGACTAATTACTATTATTTAATAAAAATTAAGTCAATAATATGTATGAAACTTGAACTTAAAGACTTGCACAAGTTTTAGTTTACTATTATAATGTAATAAGAAAAATGAGGGTTTTATATGAAAAAGAAATTATTAATTTTAGCAATGTGTCTTTTTAGCACACTATCGGCTAATGCAGCAACTTGGGTTGCAATTGACAGTGGTAATCCTGAAATACAAATGTTTATAGACAGCGATTCCATAAATTATATTTCCGTAGATACTTGTACATATGCTTTACTTTACAAAAAAGGAGATGAACTTACGCAAGTTATTTATGTGAAATCTGACTATTCAAAAGACCAAATCGGAATCGTTGAAATGCTCGATTTTGAGCCAAACAAATACAATCCTGGATTTTACAGCAAACACTCAAGAGCTTTCATGAAGGGTATAAGCTCAAATTCAATATTAAAAAATGCTCATAACTTTGCATTGTCTATGTATCATGAAAAAATTAATGATACATCTGAAAATACAATGGATATTACCAACATTAAACATGGTGAAGATTATTTACCGGCTAATTCTCGTTTTGGTTTTACAGATGAAGAATACAATACCTATATAAATGGAATTAAATCTAAAATTTTAAGCAATTGGCTTACTACAATCGGAACAGTGTATACTGATGTATCGCTTATTATAAGTGTAAATGCTGACGGAAGCTACAACGGTTACAGAATTTTAGAGTCCTCAGACAATGAAAAAGCTATAAGATCTGCAATTGCAGCTGTAAATCTCGCAGCTCCGTTTGCACCTTTCCCAACTAGTAATGTTTCCACACAAACACTTAATATTCCAATTAATTTTGAACAAAAATTCTTTAGAAAATACGTCAAATAGTTATAATTCAGGGAAATTATCAAAGGTATTTGATGATTTCCCTTTTTTAATTTTTTAAACTATGGGGAAATATATATGATAAAAAAATTAGCTGTTCTATGCACATTATTGTTGTCTTTAAATTCTGTTGTTTTTGCACAGGATTGGATTAGACTTAACATTACTGGCACTTCCGATTACATTTACCTTGATCAAGATTCAATATCTAAAAACGACAATTATTTATTTTATGTAATCAGATATAAAGATAAAAATGAAAAAGTTATGTACATAAAATATGACACCAATGGAGATAAAATAGGCATAATCAAAACAAAAGATTACTCACAAGAAAAATATAAATCTCCTGAATTATGGGATAACTCATTTGCTTTTATGAAAAAGGTAGACGAAAACTCTTGTCTAAATAGCATAAACAAGTTTGTAAAAAATGAAGAGATGGTACAAAAACTTTCAGCTGAACGACAATTAAGAAAACAAAATGCAATCAGTAACAACAAAGAATTGATTAAAAAATACAATGAAAAATACCCTGGAATGAAAGATTACATAACAAATGTTGAAAATAAAATTAGAAGCAACTGGAAATTACCTGTAACTAATAACGGTGGAATAGCTAAAGTACAGTTCAAGATTAATCGTGATGGAAAATTAATTTCTTGCGAAATTAAACAAAGCTCTGGAAATAAAATAAATGATGAAAGTGCAACAGCAGCAGTAAAATCTACTGAACCGTTTGAAAAATTTCCAGACAGTGCAGATAAAAATCTTAAAGATATAAATATTTTAATGACGTTTGATTATTATGTTTTGGATATGAAAAAAGAAACAGGTGAGAAAAATGATTAAAAAGATACTAGCATTTTTTACGTTTCTAATATTTTTTACAATTCCGGTTTTTGCATTTGAAATGCCGCTTGATTCAATAGGAATAACCGGCTTAGGTGAAACTCCAGAAATGCAGCAATATTCAGTTGCTGTAGGCAAAAAAATTATATCAAACTTTGATATGCCAAACACAAATGCCAATTTAGCAACTATGGTTATTTTCAAAGTCGACAAGTCAGGGAAATTAACATCTTATGAAATTACACAAAGTTCAGGAGATAAAGATTACGACAATCGAGTAATCAATGCTATTAAAAAATCTTCTCCATACCCTGCACCAAACTTTGACGAAGCAACAGATGTGGGAGTTTTGCTAAACATGGATTTGGGAATCATCAAAATGATAAAAATGCTTTCTAACATGGATTCAGATATTATGAATTTGGATATAGAAGATTTATTCCAGTTTGACAATCTTTATGAAATGGAACAAAAACAACCAAGCGGGAAAAAATTTGTTAACCCTTACAAATTAGAAAAGAGCCTTGAATAACCAAGGCTCTTTTTTTAATTGTTTTTACTGTTAAAGCAACTATACAGCTTTTTGAACTTTTCCTGCTCTCAAGCAAGATGTACAAACATTAATTCTTTTAGTCTGTCCGTTGATGCAAACCTTAACTGATTGCAAATTCGGCAATTGACGATGAACTATTTGTTTATGCGAAAAAGTTAATTTCGCTGCTTTTATCGGTGCTTTACCACATACATCACATTTTTTAGACATAATAAATTTCCTTTTCTAGCTAGTTGTGTAATCCTATATTATTATTAAAAATCTAATAAATCAAGTACCATGTTAAATTTAATTACGATTTTTATGATAAAATAATGGAAAAACAAATAGGGGATTGTCGAAATGAAAATAAACGCAATAATAACAGCCGGAGGTACAGGCTCAAGATTTGGAACAAAAAACAAATTATTAGAAAAAGTTTACGATAAAGAAATTATTCGCTACACTATAGACGCTTTTGAAAACTCTAATGTTGATGAAATAATAATATGTTCTCACCCCTCAATACTTAAAGAGATGTCTACCATATTCAACGATTACAAAAAGGTGAAAATTACAGAAGGTGGAAGCACACGTCAACAATCGGTATATAACGGGCTTTTGTACAGCGAATGTGATTATGCAATTATTCATGACGGTGCACGACCTATGATATCCACAGATATCATAAATCACTGCATCGAAATGGTAAAAGATGTAAAAGCTCTGACTGTAGCGACAAAGACAATCGACACAATAAAAGAAGTAGAGAATGGAAAAATTATTCGCACAATAGACAGAGCAAAGCTATACAACACTCAAACCCCACAAGCCTTTGAATATAATCTGATTAAAAGGGCTCATGAAAAATTAAAAAATGAGAACTTTACCGATGATGCGGGTATGTTGGAAAAATTAGGCGAGAAAGTCTATATCTTAGATGGCAGCTATAAAAACCTAAAAATTACCACTCAAACAGATATCGAAATTGCCAAAATATTTCTCAAACAATCATAACTGGCTGTTTTTTATTATTAGTATGCAACATCATTTCAAATATTTATAGAAAATAAGTAAGGTGCGTTATTATAACGCACCTTACAAGATTATTTCCTACACTTGGTCTTGCTCTCCCAAGAAAGGTCACTGCAATGCAGATAATCCATATTCTCATTATATATTACCCACGCTGTACAACCGCCACCATTTGGACCAAGTCCTGATATTAGACCTATACTTTTATCTTTACAGGCTCTATCAAAAGTATAACCCTTCGTTTGCATTTGCGTACCTTGAGGTACTATACCATGTTTTGTTATTAAAAACATAAAAAAATCCACACCATATTGATTAGGCAACTTGTTACCGTTTATATCTGCATGAATTGACCCACATATATTTTGTAAAGGCTTTGTACTACCCCAATTATTACTACAAGTATTACTATAAATATATAAACTAATAATTGTTCCATCTGTAAGTTTTATACGAGATATGTTACGATCAATATCAATATTGATATAGTCAGATCCATTCAAATATTTATATTTAACATCAGGAAGACAACCTGTCTGTCCTGATTTACAGGTCTTTGTTTTGTTCAAAAACTCTGCAAAGCGTACCATCAAAGTGTTCGCCCCATCAGGATCCGAGAGTCCTGTCGTACCTAAATCCCAATTTTCTATCGGTCCATATTTTTCTGTCGCCATTATAAATGCCTGATTGAGGACTGAATTGACTTTTTTCAACTGTGTGACGGTTACTTTTTCTCTATATCTG
>CASGAK010000085.1 GCA_949299435.1 uncultured bacterium | reverse complement strand
ACTTGTCATATACACACATACCATATTTCCATAACAATTGTCGTATTTGTTATACTTTATATAGGGCATAAAATATGTTTTTAAAAACTTCACATTTTCTTCATAAGTAGAATCTTTAGGCTCGCCCATCCAAAGTTCTACATCACCGTATTCTGCAATTGCAAACTGCAACGCGTTATTAATCGTGTTATAGAACTTTTTAACTTTAGCTGCAGTCGCTTCTTTTCTTGAATCTGCAATCACAGCAGGCAAAGTCATCGCTGCAACTATTCCGATTATGCCTAAAGTTATTAATACTTCTGCTAGAGTAAATGCCAGTTTTTTGTCATTCTGTGTACTGCCCAAAGTCATTTCTTCTGCTGGTGCATTAGAACAATGCACACTAACCTTTAATAAAGGTTTCAATAATCCTTTCAATGTGAATGCTCTTTGCTCTACAAATGTTTTATTACCTAATGTAATATTTTGTTCTTTAATTTCTTGATGGTTTTCTTTAAAATTTAATTTTTTACCTGAAAACGGTTTTTTTGGCGGTGCCCCCCCCCCCGTAAATCCTCTCATAGCGTACATTTCCAACTCCTTTCATTCTTTTACAAGGTTTTCATCGTCTACTTATTTATTATAACAAGTTTTTTTATTCTGTGCAAGGTTAATGTATTTGAAACACACATTTTTCACAGTGTGCTTTTGGGTGCAATACCAAATTATCTTCCAAATCATACATACGCTCAACTTTTGTAATAAGTTTAGCTCCGCACTTTGGACATTTTAACCCGCCTGCTCCATTCAGAATTAAATCTTTTAAACTTTCAATAACTTCTAAAGAAACAAAGTCATTACTAAAGTCTTTTTCATATTTTTTTATATCATCAGGCTGACATTTTAAACCTTTTGCCAAATTTTGACGTATTGTAACCGGCAAAAATAATTCTTTACCACTTTCAATTTCTTCAATTATTTCAGGTGTTATGTTACATCTTTTAGCTAAGCCTGTAACTGATAATCCTACTTGCTCTCGTCTTTCTTGTACAAATCTTGCTAATGTTTTCATATTTTCATTATACATAAAAAAACTCTCTTGAAAATATTTTCCAAGAGAGTTTTTCTTAATTTAAACTTGATTAATCTGCATCACCTTTTACAACATTCCAATCTGTCAATTCCCATTCACTGTTATATGGATTTGTAATCGTAATCGCTTGATCTTTCTTTCCTTGTTTTAAATTAAATCCGTTTGTTAAATTAATTATACCACCATTGTTTTGCATAAAGAATGATTCTTGATCCTCCCAAGCATCAGGAGTAGACAAAGTTCCTTCAGTAAACACTTGCCAATTTGTTCTTTCAAAATCATTCATTCCCATTACGTCGACTTTTGGTTTCAGAACTTTTACACCTAAATCACGACCATCTTCTGAAAGATATACAAGATGTTTTTCAAATGACTCATTTTGACCTAATACTATTCTTTCAGCCTCATCGTCCCATTTAGTTTTTACCACATTGTATACAAGAATTTTACCATCACGGGAACTGCCTTGACCATGTAAATGTCTTTGTACAAATTCGTTATTTTTTTGATCATAATATGATTCTGATATAAAGAATTTTCCGTCACCGTTTGGCTTGATACCTATTTCTTCATAGATTTCCTCTTGTTTTGGCGGGACAGGTGATGTCCAATCCTCTTTTAAATATACAGTGTCACCTTTTAAATATATTGTATCGTGTTCTATCACAGGAGGTGTAATTATAGTATCCCCGGGCAGATACACTGTATCCGGCTTACCCGGTTTTTCTATTATTATTACCTGTGGCGGCAAAGGTGTCGGTTTTAGTTCTTCTTTTGTAAAAGTATCCGTTGGCAATTTTAAATAATGATTATGAACATTATTCAAAGTTAGTTTTTCACAACTTTGATACATTGGAGCTGATGCTGACAATGCAGTTGCTAAAATTGTTGCCTTGGCTGCATTTTTTAATCCGTTACTTTTATTATTCCTATTTTTACCTTCAAAATTTATTGGAGTTGTATTGTAAGTAGTTATTGAATTTATTCGCATTATTGCCTCCTAATTCCTAATTTGTAATCATATTAAATCTCGAAATATTTTTTTTTGCTAGATATATCTAAAAATCTTAATATATCTTTATTTTAATACTACAAAGGAACTAATTGCCTTTTAAAAAATATCAATCAAAAACAAACATGCCCAAATGACAACTCAATTTATTGAGTTGCAAATCTCCAGTCGAATTTAATATGCTACTCCTAAATTCTACTTACATTATCTAATTTTCAGATATTTGTTAAATAAATAAAAATTTAAATAATATAAAAAATTTAGTGAAAATTACTTATATTTAATTTTTTAGGTGCTTTTAAATAAGTAGGAGTACTTTGTACTATCACCATAATTTATGAGGATAATCTTTTTTAAATTCCCACCCGTCACATTCTAACAATACAGAACATTTTATAGGATCGTTTTTACAATTCACAAAAGCAGTTTCACGACTAGTGCATCTTCCGTAAACTCCAAAAAATTTGTTCTTATTCCCCCAAAAACTTTCTCTTTTTAAGTCATTAAAGCACATTAAAAAACGGAAACGATCATACCCATCTTTATTAGGATTTTTCGCCAAACCATTCATATCATAAATTATATCCAAACAGTCACCATTATGTAACATAAATTCATCACCATCTGCTAGAACTATTGTTTCATAATTATTTCCTGAATCCCAAACCTTTATTCCTGCACTAATATATTTCATATATGGTAGAATATACTGGTTCATATAAAATTCATTCCATTTGGCATTTGCAGTATAATCGACCCGACCTTCATCATTTTTAATCTGATTAGACTTGGTCCAGTATAAAGCAGATCCATTATGAGCTTCGGACAATAAAATTGCCTGCGACAAAGTACTATAAAACTTCTTAATACGTGCTGAATACTCTTGTCTTTTATAATTTGCAATTACTGCAGGCAAAGTCATTGCTGCGACAATCCCGATTACCCCCAAAGTTATCAATACTTCTGCTAATGTGAATGCTAAAAAACTTTTTAAAACACCTGCAGGAGCGTTATTTGCGGGTGCCCCCCCCCCCCTTAATTCCTCTCATAGTCTGCATTTCCAGCTCCTTTCATTTTCCTGATTTTAATCGTCTACCTATTTATTATAACAACTTTTTCTATTCAGTGCAAGAGTTTTCTAAATTACACAAATTTTCTATTACTCAAAACCTTTTAATAAAATTTTTATTTCTTCTTAAAAATAGCTTCACTATTTATCAAGGATAATTTGTTTAAATTTTCACGTATTTAAATATTTTTTTGTTATAATAAAAAAGTTAGAAAGGACGTGGGAAATGAGAAACAAAAGAATAGTATCAGGAATGAGACCTACTGGAAAATTACACTTGGGACATTACTTGGGTGTAATTCAAAACTGGGTGGAATTACAAAAAAAATATGAAAGTTTTTTCTTTGTTGCAGACTGGCACGCCCTGACAACAAAATACGATAAGACCGAAAATTTAAAAAACGACGTAGTAGATGTTGTAATTGATTGGTTAAGCTGTGGAATCGATCCTGAAATTTCCACGATATACGTACAATCACTTGTACCTGAAATTGCTGAATTAAATATATATTTAGGAATGGTTACCCCTCAAAACTGGGTTGAGAGAGATCCGACTTTAAAAGATATGGCAAAAATTTTAAGGACAAAAGAAGGTGCAAATTCTCAAATAAGTTACGGTCTTATGGGATATCCAGTACTTATGAGTGCTGATATTATGATGTTTAATTCTTCATACGTACCTGTTGGGATTGATCAGGTCGCACATATAGAAATTACTCGTGATATTGCTAGAAGATTCAATAATATCTATAAATGTGACTTCTTTAATGAACCGGAGCCTATTTTAAATCATTGTTCCTTAATTTGCGGACTTGATGGAAACAAAATGGGTAAATCTTTCCAAAACGATATTAAAATTTCAGATTCAGCAGAAGTAACCGCGAAAAAAGTAATGTCTGCGATTACCGACCGAAGCAGAATGAGAAAAGACGACCCCGGACACCCTGATGAATGTGAAGTTGCATTTAAATATTGGGAAATTTTTGCAGACAAAGAACAAGTGGAAAAAGTAAGATGTGAATGTGAAAAAGGACTAAGAGGTTGTGCTGATTGCAAAAGACAATTGGGTGCGTTAATTAACGAAAAGTTTGCACCGATTCGCGAAAAAAGAGCCTACTATGAAGCACACCCTGAAATAGTTCACAAAATTATTAAAGAAGGTTCTGAAAAAGCACGAGTAGAAGCTCAAAAAGTACTTAAACAGGTACGCGAGCTTGTAAATATGTATTAAATACAAATATATTTTGTAATAAATTCAAATAATAAAAGAGCTCTGAAAATTCAGAACTCTTTTTTATTTTCTCAAACTCAATTTCACCACCTATGAAATCTTAACTTGCCTCAAATAACCTTTTCAATATTCTAATCTTGTTCGTTATCCCAAAATTCTTCGGATACTTATTTAAAAATTAAAAATGCAAATAATAAAAATTACTAAGAGCTACTTTTTCACTGCGTTAAACGACGCACCCTATTGTTACTTTTTTAATTACCTCCAAGGATAATCGGCTCTCATTTCCCAGCCGTATTCCATTAATTTTTTGGCACAACAATATCCTGTTCCATTTATGTTGCAACTTTCGTCTATTGTACTTTCTAAAGAATTATAACAATGAGGCATAATAACATTATTTTCTGTGGGTATAAACATAAAAACATCTATTCCATATTGGTTTGGACCATTAGCAGCATTAATATCAACAAATATTGTCTGAAAACTACTAGTTCCGTCACCCGATGAAATAGACATTGAATACAATATTCCATCTGATGTAATAAAAGGTATTCTGTAACTACGATGAGTAAAAATTGTCGTAGAAGGATTATTATTAAGATCAAACCAAGGTGTATTTGATTTATAACCACATTTTTGATAAGTATCACAGACGGTCATTACTTGGAAGTAGGGGTGCCAATATAATTTGTAATATGCATCAATCCCTATATCAATACCTTT